>JAFEBQ010000016.1 GCA_018242585.1 Planctomycetota bacterium | reverse complement strand
GCGGTGGATTAACTAGGATTTAGTGATTCGACAGAAACTCGGTGCAATTCAGCAGCGCCCAGTACATGTCTTCCCAGGCCTGCTCGCGCGGCGTGTCGCCACCCGGCGCGCCGGCCAACGCCTGGAACGGTGCCTCGGCCGCAAAGGCCTGGAACGCTTTGACGAATAAGCCGGCGTCGGCGTTGTTCTTCATCTTGTCGCGCAAGGCCGCGAAGTCGGCGCCGGTCTTGGCGTGCTTCAACAGTTCGGCAAAGTCAGCGTCTTTGTCCGCTTTGGTGATCTCGTCGCTGACCTTCAACGCGGCCAGCCCTTGCGGCGTGGTGCTGGCCGGTCCCTTGGTGCGAACCACGGGGCGAGTCTGCTTGAGGAACACTTGCCACTTTTTCGACTCGTCGCTCGATGGCCGACGCGACAACGTGCATAGGTACAACCGCTCGATCACCTGCGCATCGTTGCCCGAGTCGAGCTTCAAGGCCGACAGACCATAGCCCGGGCCGGCGCGCGTCGAGCCGTTGACCAGCGCGCCGTTCAGCAACATCAGTGAGCGGGGAATCGTTTCTTCCAACTCGGTCACTTCGGCGTTTTCGTCGGTCCCCATTTGCGTGACAAACTGGCCGATAAACGCATTGCGGACTAGCATGAAGTTGCTCTTGGTCAGCTTGTCGATGGCCGGCTTCGAGCCGCTCGCCTGAACGATCATGTCGAACAGTTCTTCGACATCGAGGGCCTTGATCGGGTAGCTGGCCCAATAGGTCGGCTTGTCCGGCGGCAGCTTCAACTCGACGCAGGCCCGCTGGTACGCCTGGGTATTCAGGATCACCGTCAGCAAGTGGCGAATGTCGTAACCGCTGCCGCGGAAGTCGTCGGCCAACAGCTTCAACGTCTCGGGCAATAGCGCCGGATTCCCCGGCCGCGCGTCGTCGATCGGTTCAAAGAACCCGGTCCCCAACAGCTTGCCCCACATCCGGTTCACCAGCGCCTGGGCGAACCAGGGGTTGTCGGCCGCGGTGACCCAATTGGCCAACTGCGTGCGTCGACTTCCCCACCCCTTCACCTCGGGACCGTTCAGCAGCTTGGGCGTCTCGTTGATGTAGTCCTTGTACGAGCCGAAGAAGGTTTCGTACTTGTCGGCCGGCGGCGAGAACAGGCGATCCTTCACCTCCAAACGATACGTGCCGACCATTTGCGCCAGCATCCCCGGCCGATCGACGTACGACGCCCAGGTTTTGCTGAAGCAGGCGGTGAACTGTTTGAAATCCTTCTGCGTCCACTTTTCCGTCTTGTGGTCGTGGCATTGCGCGCATTGAATCTGCACGCCCAGAAACACTTTCGACGTGGCCGACGATAGATCGGGAATGCTCCGCGAGTGTCGCAGGAACCAGTTCGAGGCCGGGCTGAAACGGCTCTCCAAGTCCTTGGGACCGGGGCTGCCCCCCTTCAACGGCTGGCGGTTGGTGTTGTACCCCTCGGCCGTCAGCAACTCGCGAGCGAGCTTGTCCCAGCGCTTGTTCTCGGCAAAACCTTCGCGCAGGTATTCGTGGAACGCTGGCCGATCGAGGTAGGCCTCGCGGGTCAAACGCCCCATCAGGATGTTGTCCCAATAAGTGGCCCAGTGGACGGCGTATTCGGGACTGGCCAGCAACCGCTCAATCAGCCGCGCGCGCTTGTCGCTCCGCGAATCGTTCAGAAACTCGGTCACCTGGTCCGGCTCGGGCAGTCTGCCGGTCAGGTCGATCGTCACGCGGCGCAGGAACCGCGCGTCGTCCACCTCGAGGGCGGGCGTGATGTTGTTCGCTTTCCAGGCCGCGGCGATTTGCTGGTCGACTTGGGAGACGACCTTCGGCACATCGGCCCCTGCCACGGTCGCAATGAACAGCGTCGCAATCACCGCTAAGCTGATTCCGCCTCGTCGCATCGCCTGCTCCTTTGCCGTTGGCACGTCCGTTGAGTTAGCTATTACTGAAACGACTCCGTCACGGCTGTGGTTACAACGAATATCAAGATCCCACCGCTGGGGCCCCGTAGGGCCAGCGATGTTTCTCGCCCTGCGATCGTTTGACCGCTTCGCGCAGTTGTTCTTGCTGTGACTCGTCAAGCTGCGGCATCACCTCGGTCAAAAGCTTGCCGACCACGGCTCGCCAGCGCTGGCTCGACTCGTCGCGCAGCTCGCGCATCTCTTGCATCGAACGCTCGACGAGCGGGCGGACGGCGCTTTCCTGATCGGGGCGCAGCTTGGCCTCGCTGCGCAGCCAGTCCAAGGTCCGCGGCGTCCAGTTGTCCGGGTTCATCCGCTCGCGCGCGGTTCGTTGGATCGCGCCGACGGTCAGCGCGCTGCCAATCAACAGTCCCGCCGTGAAGACCACCAGCAACCCGACGATTGTTTTCCAGTACGGGACGATCATGGCCACAACTCCAGCGAATCGAGCGGCGCGGCAATCTCGGGGGGCGGCGTCCAGGCCGCCTGCAAGTCGGACCAACTCCACAGACAGACCAGCAACGAGGCCGCCAGCGCAAACCAAGCCGCCGCCGAGACCAGTCGCTGCTGTCCCGCTTCGTATTGTGGTCGAACTGCCAATTTCAAGCGCGGCCCGCTCGCAACGGCAGTCAGCACCCGCGCCGCGAAATCAGCCGGCGCAGCGTCATCGCCTGCCCCCGACGCCGGCAGCGCCTGCCGCTGCGCTGCCGACGTCAGTTGTCGCCAGGCCTGGGCGGCCCGATTCAAGTTGTCTTGATTCTTCCCAGTCATCGTTCTTCGCCTTCAAAACTGCAACCGGCGCCGCACAAAACCCTTCTCCCCTCGGGAGAAGGTGGCGGCGCAAGCCGCCGGATGAGGATCCCGCGTCAATCTCGCGCGACGCCCCTACCCTCCCCCAGCCCCTCCCTGCAAGGGAGGGGTGTTCACCGAATCCGCCACAGGCTCTGCTACACCTAGCAAACGTATCAGTACGCCACGCAGCTTGCGTCGTGCTCGCATGGCTCGCACCTTGACACCCACCTTGGTGCGCCCGGTCAGTTCGGCCACCTCGGCCACCGAGCGCCCTTCCAAATCCAACAGCGAGACGATCATTCGATCGTCCGCCGACAACGTATCGAGCAACTTGTCCACCACCTCGCGTGACGCCAGCGCCTGCATCGCGTCCCCTTCGACGCCGGCTCGCGCCGCCTGGGCCACGACGGCCGCTTCGGCAACATTCAGGTCGGCCCAACGCAGCTCGCGCCGTCGCCGCCGGCTGCGCAGCGCATCGACACACACGTTCACTGTCAGCCGGGCCACCCAATGTTCCAGAGGCGCGACCGGCCGATACTGATTCAACCGGGTCAGCACCCGCACGAAGACCTCTTGCGTGGAATCATCGACCGGCATGGTCCGCGGCAGGTTGGCCCGGACGATCCTGATCACCAGCGGGTAAAGCCGATCGATCAGTTGCCGCGCCGCCTGCTCGTCCCCCGCCCTAACGGCCGGCAGCAATTCGCGCAAATCTATCGAGGCGTGGTCCATGCCCAGAGTGTCCGCCGATCAGGCAGCCCCGGTTCGCGATCGCACTGCGCACTGCCGCGCCAATCGTGGTAACGCCGCCCGCCGGTTGCCGGTTACAGCCGGCCGCGAAAGATTACAAAAATCGCCAGCCCGAAAAGGTCGCCGCCTGCCCTACTCGTACCCCGGCCGAGTCGACCAGGTTCCAAACCGTGGCCCGATCGATCTGAAACCGTTGCCCCGTGCTCGAAATGCGAACGCCGGAGTAATCGTCCACAAAGCCGTCGCGCGTGGTCCGCTCGAGCAACCTGGCCCGCTCGTCACGGTGCATCGGTTCGGCCGTCAGCCGCGACGGCGTGGCCGTAAACCGCTCGACATCCAGTTCCCACAAGTCGAGGGCCGTCTGGTTGCCGTAGTTCAGCACCGGGTCGGCCTCGACGCCGTGCGAGACCACGACCAGCGGCGCGCGGAACAGCCGTTCGGCCTGCTCGGCCACGGTCCCTTGCCGATCGATCAATTCGACGCCGACCCAACGGCGGTACGAATCGAGCATGATTTGGCTGTGAGCAATCCAGCCTGGGCGTTGCCAGATAACTTCGGTCACACACGAATCCTCACGACACGATCAGAAACGTCGTGAGTTTACCGGGCCGAAACGTGCGAGCCCAGAGGCATCGTGCGATCCCCCAAGCCGGCGGCTCTGCCGCCATGATCGGTGGCACAGCCACCGGCTTGGTCGATTCGCCGCGATTCATTGAATCGAGAAGCGTTTTAATGAACCGGCGCGTGAAGCGCGGCATCGTTCCGCTGGGGAATCAGCGGCAGGAACTGGGGATAGCAGACGCGAAACGCCTCGACGACCACCGGGTCGAAGTGCTGTCCACACTCGGCTTCGATCATCCGCCGCGCCACCTCGGGATCGAACGCCGCCTTATACACGCGCGGCGAGGTGAGGGCGTCGAACACGTCGGCCAGAGCCACAATCCGCGCGGCCAGCGGAATCTCGGCGCCGCGCAGCCCGTGCGGATAGCCGTTGCCGTTGAAGCGTTCGTGGTGATACTTGGCAATGTCGGCGGCCATCCGCATGAAACTGCCCGAGCTGGAATGCCGCACCACGTCTTCCAGGGTTTCGGCGCCGATCAGCGCGTGCCCCTTCATAATGTCGAACTCGGACGGCGTCAGCTTGCCTGGCTTGAGCAGAATGTTGTCTGGAATGGCCACCTTGCCAATGTCGTGCAGCGGCGTCGAGCGATACAGGTCTTGCAGGAACTGGGCGTCGATCAGGTCGGCGTACGGTCCTTCATTGCTCAGTTGAATGGCTAGCATTTGGCTGTATTCGCGCATCCGTTCCAGGTGCTGACCGGTCTCGGGGTCGCGCGATTCGGCCAGTTTGGCCATGGCGAACATGCTCAGGTCGCGCGTGGCGACGACTTCTTGTGTCTGCTGCTCGACCACGCGGAGCAACCCTTGAATGCCGCGGCGCACGTCGCGGGCCGTGTGCCACTTGCACAACAGCGCCGACAAGCCTTGCCGCGCCTCGATCGCCGCCAAGGGCAACCGCAGCAGCAACAGCCGGTCGGTGTCGCCCAACAACTGACCGATCAGCGTTTCGATCTCGGCATGGCTCTCGGCGCACAGCACCATCTGCAAGTCGCTGTCGATCTGCCAGAGTTGGCGCACCGACTGCAATACGTCAAAGGCCCGATGCAGCGGGACGTGGACAAACACCACGCTGTAGGCTTCGCCGCGCGCGAGCCCGCCCGCCACGATGGTTTCAGCCTGGGCAAAGCCATCGACACAGGCCATGGCCGGGCTATTGCCCAAGCCCGTGGCCGGCGCGGCCTGGGCCGTGCCATTCGCGGCGCCGGGGCGCGACCCCAGCGGCGCGATGTTCATACCCACCAGCGCGGCGGTCAATGGTTCGCGGAGCACGCGCTGGGGATCGACAATCAACACCCGCGCCGCGGGCAACACCGACTGTGGTGCGGCCGGCGCAGCAGCGGCCCCAGTCGACAAGTGCTTGTCGACAGCGAAGGCCGGCGTTGATTGCTGAGGGGCGTGCATTTCGCTGCAATCCCAATGGTCCGCCAGAACCGCTTGTCGCTTGCGCCGCACAATGTCGCGGCGCGTCCGACCGGGGTCGACCCCCGAGCAGTTCCTGGATTAAGTCGCTTTCAAACTTAGGCCATAGATAACGGCGCGCGTGCCAGCGGGCTAAGGGTGCGGGTCCGCGCCAGCGCGCCCTATATATATGGTCAACGTGCGACGGGCCGACGTGCTAGCGTCCGCACCCTGTTCGGCTTTGCCGGTGGTAACGATTATGCCGACGAGTAGCCTGGGCGCATGAAAAAAGCCCAGGGGATCGAGCCCCTGGGCTTCTGTTGTCATTCGTTAGCTAGCGAAGCCGCGGATCACGGACCAATGCCGCGCGGGTTCGGATTCAAAAAGTCGCGCGGGCCGCGGGTGGTGTAGTACGGATAGACCACTTGCGGCGTCATCGGGCCATTGTAGCGCTGAGCAACGCGCGGGTTGCGGGCGTAAGCCGGTTGATGATGGCCAGCCTGGCGGATGCCATGTCCGCCCGAGCCGTCGGCGTAGAAACCATCGTCAGTCGATGGGCCAGCGTAGGCGCCGCAAGAACAAGCGTGCGAATTGGCGTTGCCCGGCACCGGCGCCGACGAATAAAAGTCATCTTGCTGGCAGCTTTGACAGTTGCCGCCACAGGCAGGACCACAGCTCGAGCCACAACCGCGATTGCATCCCGGCACCAACGGATAGCCGGGGTGTACGCCACAGAGGCGGTCCAACAGGCAACAGCCGGTGTTGAGTCCCACGAGCGACAACATCAGAGCAGCCCACACGAGTCGTTTCATGGATCGCAATTCCTGAATGATGTCCTGCGCAAGTGCGCGCCAATGAACCACCTGCGGTGTGTTATCGTCCGCAGAGTCGTTAAAGTTGAGTGATTCGGCAGGACCGGCTTAAACGCTAGCGACGGCGTGCTTGAGCGGTTTGAGCGACCGCTGCTAGCACGATCCGCGGCGACTAAACCGCCAGCATTCGGCAAATTGCTCGCGATACCGCACGACGCAATTTGTTCTCTTGGCCCGCGCGGGGGCATCTGTTACAAGTTGGCACGCTTGCCCCCTTTCGGCGCACTGGCCGCGACGGTCTGCGCCCCGTGGGTGCTAGCGGGGGCGAATCTCACAAGGCCGCATGCGTCAGGAACGGCGACGGATGAACGATTTCGGCAGGGCGCTGCGCCTGGCACTCAAACACCGCTGGACCTTCGCCTTCTCGGTGGCCTGCGCCCTGATCATCGCCGTACTCTGGGGCAGCAACATCACGACGATCTACCCGGTCGTCGAAATGACTTTCCAGGGCAAATCGTCGCATCAATGGACCGACGAGCGGATTGCCGAGTTGCGTCAGGAGATTGCTGGCCAGGAAGCACAGCAGGTCGAACTGACCGCCGCACCCGTTGCGCACGATCCCGCGGAACAAGCGCGTCATGACGCTCAGTCCGCCAAGCTGACTCACGACCTGACGCTCAATCGCGCCACGCTCGCTTCCTTTGAGTGGTTCAATCGCGAGATCGTCGACGCCTGGCTGCCGGACAACGCCTTTCAGACCCTGGTGATCGCCATTCTGTTTCTGTTGGGTGGGACGATCATCAAAGGGTTGTTCACCGTGGCCCATTCGATCCTCTGTGATCGGATGTCGCAGTTGGCGGCTTATGACTTGCGCACACTCTTCTTTCGCCGCACGTTGCACATGGAGTTGGCCCGGTTCAACCAGGAAGGTACTTCCGATCTGATGAACCGCTTCACCAGCGACAGTGAAAGCGTTGCGTCAGGCATCAACGAGCTGATCGGCAAGCTGGTCCGCGAGCCGTTGAAGATGATCGTCTGTCTGATTGGCGCCGGCTGGGTCTGTTGGCGGTTGCTAGTCTTCTCATTGGTGCTCGCGCCGCCGGCCGCATTACTCATTCGCTGGCTGGGGAAGAGCCTGAAGCGGGCCAATCGCCGCGCCATGGAAGAGATGTCGCAAATCTACGGCGTCCTCGACGAGACGTTCCAGGGGATCAAGGTCGTCAAGGCCTTCACTATGGAACGCCAGGAACGTCTGCGATTTCATCGAATCGGCAAGAACTATTTCCTCCGCGCCATGCGGATCGCCTATCTCGACGCGCTGACGCGACCGCTCATCGAGTTGCTAGGCATTACGATGATCTGTCTGGCCGTGCTGGCCGGCGCGTACCTGAGCATCAACAAGCACACGCACCTGCTGGGCATCAAGATGTGCGACGTGCCGCTGGATCGCGGTATGCTGATCCTGTTCTGGAGCCTGCTGGCCGGCACCAGCGACCCGGCCCGCAAGCTGTCGGAAGTGTTCGCGCGAATCCAGCGCGGTTCGGCCGCGGCCACGCGCATTTACCAGTTGCTCGACCGCCAGCCGGCCATTGACGATCCCGCGCGTCCGCGCCCCCTGCCCCGACACAACCAGGCGCTAGTGTTCGACAACGTCTCGTTTCAATACGAAACCGGCGCGCTCGTGCTGCACAACCTCAGCCTGGAAATCGAAGCAGGCGAGACCGTGGCCATCGTCGGCCCGAATGGTTGCGGCAAGAGCACGCTGTTGAACCTGATTCCGCGGTTCTTCGACCCGACCGGTGGCGCGGTGAAGCTCGATGGCGTTGACCTGCGCGAGGTGCGCGTGCGCGACTTGCGCCAGCAGATCGGTATCGTCACCCAAGACCCCGTCTTGTTCGACGACACGGTCTTCAACAACATTCGCTACGGCTCGGCCGACGCCACCCACGCCCAAGTCATGGCCGCGGCCCAGCAAGCGCACGCCCACAAGTTCATCACCGACAAGCTCGACGCCGGCTACGAAACGATCGTCGGCCCGCGCGGCGCGCGCTTGTCGGGTGGTCAACGCCAGCGGATCGCGCTGGCCCGGGCCATCTTGCGCGACCCGGCCTTATTGATCCTGGACGAAGCGACCAGCCAGGTCGACCTGGAAAGCGAACAGCTGATTCAGATGGTGCTGGAAAAGTTCACCAAGCACCGCACCACCTTACTCATCACCCATCGGCTTGGGCTGTTGGCGCTGGCCGATCGGATTGTGGTCATGGATCATGGCCACATTCTGGACGTTGGCACGCACGACGAGTTGATCCGCCGCTGCGAAGTCTACAGCCGGCTCCACGATATTCAGTTCCGCAAGGGAGCGTGAGCAAGACGCGACTGAAATACTTCGCCACGGAGACGCAGAGGCACGGAGTATTTCACGGAGAAGAGTTAGGAGTGGCAATCAAAGCCTCAATGTCCAAATCCCAATGACCAATAATTGAAGCGCACTTTGTCCTTGGGCGTTGGTCATTGGTGCTTGGTCTTTATCCCATCCTCTCCGTGCCCACCTCCGTGCCTCAGTGTCTCCGTGGCTAATCCCCTCACTCCGGCGGGGCATCGGGGAGCGGCACTTGCTGCGGGCTGGCCAGGTAGCCGACCAGGTCGCGCACGTCGTCCGGTGACAGGGCGTTGAACAACCCCTCGGGCATCATCGACAACGGCGATCGGGCCCGCTCGTCGATGTCACTCTTGGCCAGCACCAGCCGCTCAGCCGTCGTCTGCAGCGTCAGCGTCTGGTCGGTCTCCTCGGCGACGATCCCGGTCAGCAATCGCCCGTCGTTCAACACCAACTGCGTCATCTGATAGTCGCGGGCCACGGCCGCGCTCGGGTCCAGCACGTTGTCGAGCACATAGTCCAGGTTCGACCGTTGCGAGCCGGTCAGCTCGGGGCCAATCCGCTTGCCGGTGTCGAACAAGACGTGACACGCCGCGCAGCTTTTCGCGAACAACTGCCGGCCGTGCGACAGGTCGGCTTTGGCCAACAGATCGGCCGTAAGCTGCGACTGGTAGCGCGACTTCAGCTCTTGCTTGTCCTTGGACGGCGGACGGAGCGCGCCCCAAATCTGCTCGATCGACTTGTCGATCTCCGGCTGCTTGAACGCCTTCAACTGGCGAACCACCGTCAGCGGCACGTCCCCCTTGGCGATCCGCTGCTTGGTGACGGCGTCGAGCAACACCGTCGCGTACTTGGCCCGCGAGGCAAGTGTATTGATCACGTCGGCCCGCTCGTCGTCGTCGAGTTCGGCGTAAACGACCAGCAGCCGGAACGGCACCTCAGGATCGTCGATGGCCGACAGGGCGCGAACCGCGGCCCCGCGCACGACGGTCCGATCGCTGAGCAACTGGGGCAAGTTCGCGCCGAGCGGCCCGTAGTGAATCTCCTGCAAGATCGCCAGGGCCAGCAGGCGGCGCTCGACCGGCGCATCGCGTGTCAGCAGGGTGACCAGCAGCCGATGCTGTGACTCGGCGTCCCCCAATCGCGAGGCGACCTGCAGTTCGAGCCAGTCGATCAACTGATCGCGCTCGAACGGCGCGGACTTTAGCTTGGACCATTCCCCGGGCATCGGCATGGTGCGGCGGCCGCGCCAGGCGTTGGCCATGCCTCCCAGGACGTCGCGCGCGACGTTCGCATCCTTCTGAATTGCCAGCCAACCGACCAGCGGCGGCAGAATCTCGGCCAGCGACTTTTCATCGCGCTCGACCAGCCGGCGCACAATGTTCTGACGCACGAGGGGTATTTTACAAGCTTCGATCAACTCGCAGGCTTGCGCGACGCTTTGCGCGGCCAACGGCTCGACGCCGTACCAGATCATTAGCGGCAAGGCGGGATCGTCGGCATCCTCGGCCCGCGCGACCATCGCCTTGGCCAGCGGCAGGCGATCCTTGACCAGAATGCGCTGCAACGCGCTGGCCAGCGCCAAGCGCACCTGCGGTTCCGTTTCGCGGCCCGCCAATTGGGTCAACACCCGTACCGTTTCCGCTTCAATCTTCGGGTGGTTTGTCTCTAGCCGCACTGCCCATGCGCGGGTGCGCGGTGTGGAGTTCGCCGTACCGATCAACATCTCCATCCAAGGCAAGTCACCCAGGCTCATGGCCCACATCAGGCGCAAGCCGATCCGATCTTCGATTTGCTCAGGTTCGGCCTCTTTGGGGAGGGCTGCCAGCCAATCGGTTGGATCGACTTTACGCGCCGCTACCCGCTCTTGGATCTTGAGCCTCGCCTGGCGCGAGTTCCATTCGTTGGTGTCGATCACCAGTTGCATCAATTGCGCCAACGACTGCTTCGCCCAATCGACCGCTTCATACTTCGGCGTGCCGTAGACCACCTTGTAAATCCGCCCGTTGCGTAGATCGACCTGTTTATAGTTGTGGCACTCGCCGGTGTCGGTCCAATCGCTGACGTACAGCCCGCCGTCGGGACCGTACTTCACGACCAGCCCGCGGAACCATTCGTCGTGGGCGTGCAGAAAGTCTGGCCCGTGCTTGGCGGTGTAGGTCGAGCCGTTCGGCTCTAACAGATCACGATTCAGCCGATTGCCGTGCAGGTTGCACATCAGCACGCTGTTCCGGTACTCGGCCGGAAAATTCGTCCCCAGGTAGACGCAACAACCGACGTGGGCGTGGCCGCCACCGGCCACATCGTGCGAACCTTTGCCGCCGCGCGAGTCGGTCCAGTTGCCGCCACCCCAGTGGATGTGATCGGCGCAGCTGGGCAACAAGCCGTACGTGTGCGGCGTCACATCCTGACCATACATCCGGTCGTAGTGCGCGCCGGGAATCACATGGAACAGGTGCTTGATCACGCAATTGGTGATGAACGCTTCGCCGTACTCGTCCCAGTCAAGCCCCCAGGGGTTGGTCGTGCCCGAGGCGACCACCTCGAACCGTTTGTCGGTCGGGTGATAGCGCCACACGCCACAGTTCATCGCCGTCCGCTCGGCCTCGGGCGTGCCGGGGCGGCCGATCAGCGACTCGGCTTGAATGCCGTTACAGCCCCACAGCCAACCATCGGGGCCCCAGCCCAGGCTGTTAAACACGTTGTGCTTGGTCTTCACGCAGTCCCAGCCGTCGAGCAGCACCTCGGCCGGCCCGTCCGGCTTGTCATCGCCGTTCTTGTCCGGCACAAAGATCAAGTTCGGCGCCGAGCAGAGCCACACGCCCCCAAACCCCAGTTCGATGCCCGACAAGTTGGAACCATTCTCCAAGAACACGGTTCGCGTGTCGTGCCGGCCGTCGTGGTCGCGATCTTCGAGGATCACCACCCGGTCGCGGCCGGTGCCGTCCTGGCTCCAATTCGGGTACGAGTAGCATTCCACAACCCACAGCCGGCCACGATCGTCAAAGGCCATGGCGATCGGCTGGACGATGTCCGGCTCGCCCGCGAAGAGCGTGACCTTGAACCCCTCGGGCACAGTGATCGCCGCCGCCGCCTCGGCCACCGGCCGCGGCCCGTCTTGGGCGAGGGCCGTCGAACAAATGGCAATCGCTACGGCGATTGGGGCATAAATCGATCGGCAAACGTACATCGCGATTCCTGTCAGTGGTCCGTTGTCAGTTGTGAAAGGCAGCTAATCATCACTCAGCACTCATCATTCATCACTCGCCTCCGGCACCGGCGTTGCCCCGGGTGGCGGCGTGCCGCCGCCGGCGCGGATGTACGCAGCTCGTTGCTTAGCGTAATCGGCCGCGGCGAGGTCGGCAGCGCTGCCGACCTGGCCAGCCTGATATTCCTCGAACAATCGCGTCAGATAGGCCCGGCACCAGCCGCAACCGGTGCCCGCGCCGAAGCACTGGCTTAACTGGCTGGCGCGCTGCGGCCGCTCGACGCGCAGAAAGTTCACCACCTTGCGCTTCGAGACGTGGAAACAAAGGCAGAGTTCTTCGTCAAGGTTCATGGGAAGCGGTTAGCAATTAGCGGTTAGCAATTAGCGGTTAGCAATTAGCGGTTAGCAATTAGACAAATGCGGCAGCATTCGCCTCGAACACTCCCCCACCCCCCAACACCCCCACGCCCCCACTTCTTACCCCGCTCCCACGGCCAAGCGCAGCGCGACGCGGCAGGCGCGCTCGAACTCGTCGACGTTCAGCGTCTCGCTCGTCGTGTGAACATCTTGCTGGCCGCAACCGAGCGTGACCGTCGGAATGCCGTGAGCCGTCATCCAGTTGGCGTCCAGGCCGCCGTTGCCAATGGCGCGCAATGGTTCGGCCCCCGTCGCACGCAGCGCCCCCTCGGCCGCCACCACGCACGCTTCGTTGTCCGCCAGCCGGAACGATTCATAGTCGAGCCGGCTCGCGATCGTCACCTTGCCGGTTGCGCCGCCCGCGCTCTTCACGCGCCGAGCCGCTTGCTTGAAGGCTGTTTCGATTGTGCGGAGCATCTGCTTGCGGAAGCGGGGATCGTGGCTGCGGCATTCGGCCCGCAGCGCCACGCGATCGGTGACCACGTTCGTGGCCGCGCCGCCGTTGATGACGCCGATGTTGCTAGTGCCGGAGCTTTTGCCTTGCGTCACCTTGCCGAGCCAGCCGCCGCGTTCAAGCTCCGCGATCGCCAGCCCGGCGATGGTGATGGCGCTCACTCCTTTCTCGGGGGCGACGCCGGCATGGCTGGCCAGACCGGTGATCTCGATGGCAATCCGATACGCGCCGGTCGCGCCGACGCTCAGCTTGTTGGCCGGGCCGCCGTCCCAATTGAAGGCCAGCGCCGGCTTGCCCAGTAGTTTGATATCGACGAACTGCGCTCCATGCAGGCCGACTTCTTCCTGCACCGGCCAGAAGAATGTCAGCGGCGGATGCGGCAACTTGCGGCGCAGGATTTCCAGCGCCGCAGTCAGCACCACCGCCACGCCGGCCCGGTCGTCGGCCCCCAGTCCCGTGGCCGGATTGGCCGAGCGAATCTGCCGGCCATTGAGCTTTGGCTGTGAACCGGCACACAACGGCACGGTGTCCAGGTGGGCCATCAACAATCGTCGCGCCCCGCGCAGCGTGCCGGGCAGTTGCACGATCAGGTTCCCCGTCTCGCCGCCCAATGGGGACCGCGTGTGCGCCGTGTCGATCTTCACGGCCGAGCGGGGCAAGCCGGCGTCGAGCAGTTGGCCGATCACATAGTCGCGGACCTTTGTCTCGTGACCGCTCAGCCCCTCGATCCCCATCAGCTCAATCACCCGCTTCAAGGCGGCGGCCAGATCGGGCTCGGGCGAGGCAGTGTTCGCCGACGAAGTGCTGGGCGACGCAGGCTTTTTCTTTACAGTGCGCGAAGCAACGGGCACGCGGTATTCTCCTGTTTCGGTGTGCCGGCCGTGCGATGTCACGCGCACCGGCTTGCCAACCCCGCGAATGAATCTATCATCGAACACGCGCCGGCTGCAAATTGCGCCCCTGCGCCCTGACCTTTAGCCCCCGGTCAATGACCGGGGGCGTGCGAGCTTCTACTGTCGTGAACGCTTGAACCCTTCTTGCAATACAACAACCATTGCCATGCGCATCTTCTTGGCCGGCATCATGCAAGGCTCGCACCTGGGGGCGATCCTGCACAACCAGGACTACCGGCCTCGGCTCAAGGAGTTGCTCCGCACGCACCTGCCCAAGGCCGACCTCTATGACCCGTTGGCCGACCATGCCGACTCGCTCGACTACGACGCCGACCGGGGGCGCAAGGTATTCCTGCATCATAACCAGATGTGCGGCCAGGTCGACGTGGTGGTCGCGTTCGTGCCCGAGGCCAGCATGGGGACCGCCATCGAAATCTGGGAGGCCCATCGCCACGGCCGCGTGGTGGTCACCGTCAGCCCGTTAGTTCACAACTGGGCCGTCAAGTTCTTGAGCGACATTCTTTATCCGACCGAAGCGGAGTTCGAAAGCGAACTAGCCAGCGGGCGACTGGCCGAGCGGCTTGATGTGCTGCTCAAGGCGCGCGAGGCGCTGTGAGCGAATTCTCAATACGGTATCGATGGCCCCCGGTCATTGACCGGGGGCTAACGGTGGTGATGCTGACGGTCCAGACACGTTAATAGATCGTTAACTCGTGGCAAATCCCGCGACTTTGGCATGTGTCGCGCGCCGACCCACCCCCGGAACCGTGACGTAGAATTGACGGCGTAGCGGCTTGCTCGGCGAAGCGCGGGGTAGCTTGGCGTCATGTGGCGACACGGTGGGTTCATCGCAGTTCTGGCCGGTGCCTTACTCGGCGTGCCTGGGCTGCTGCGCGCCGCCACACCTTCGTCGACCGCGCCCGAGCCGATCGTCGTCACCAACTCGATCGGCATGACCTTGGCGCTCGTGCCGCCGGGCGAGTTCATGATGGGGCTCGAAGAGCCGATCGGCGACGCCGCGGCCAAGTTTCCCTACGAGGCCGAGAGCCGGCTCCAAAATGAATCGCCGCGGCATCGCGTGCGGATCACCAAGGGGTTCTACCTGGGTCAGCACGAGGTGACGATCGGACAGTTCATGACCTTCTTGCGCGAGTCGGGCTACCAACTCGAAGCCGATCGCGACGGCCGGGCCGATTGGGGTTATGTCGGGGCCAAGTTCGTCAAAGGGACGAACTACCGCCCCTGGTCGCCGGGCTGGCCGATGACGAACGATCATCCGGCGGTCTATGTCTCGTGGAACGACGCCGTAGCGTTCTGCAATTGGCTCGGCGGCAAGGAAGGAATCAAATATCGCTTGCCGACCGAGGCCGAGTGGGAATACGCCTGTCGCGCCGACTCGAACACGCGCTATTCGTTTGGCGACGACCCGGAGCAAGGCGTGCGCTACGGCAACCTGGCCTCGCAAGATTGCCTGCAAATCTCCACCCACCTGTACATCAACAACTTCAGCGCCCACGGCGACAAGCATCGGACCAAGATTCCGATGCCGCTGCTGCACAGTCGCGACGGCTACGCCTGGACCGCGCCGGTCGGCAAGTTCCGCCCCAATGCGTTTGGCATCCATGACATGCACGGCAACGCCCGCGAGTGGTGCAGCGACTGGTACAGCAGCACCTATTACGGCACGTCGCCGGTCGACGACCCGCAAGGGCCGCCGACCGGCACGTCGAAGGTGTCGCGCGGCGGCGGGTTCATTTCGCCGCCGTTCGAGGCCCGTAGCGCCGCCCGCATTGCCACCGAGCCGGACCAGCGGTCCTTCAGCCGAGGTTTCCGCGTGGTGCAGGAGCCCACGGGACCGAAGCTGCCGCTGCGTGGCGAGATGATCGTCACCGCGGCCAATTGAACGCGCGTGCGTGAGCGAAAGCTCACGGCTTATTCAAGGCCGCTCGCGCCGGCCACGGGCAAGGCCTGGCCGCCGACGTTGCCGAACCGCGAGCGCGGAATGATGCGCGGCTCGATCATGAAGTTGATGCCGACGTTGTGCTTGTACGGATCAGCCACGAAGTTGAAGTTCGTCAGGAACGCCTCGCCGATGCGCGTCAACGACAACTGGTTTCCCACCAGGCCGTTCCCCGCCAGGTCGTACGTGATGCCGGCCGACGACAGCCACTTGGGGCTGAGCCGATAGCTGTAGAACGTCGACAACACATCGGCCGTGATTGGGCCGTTCATGGCGTAAAAGCCCAAGTAAAGCTGTCCGCGCGGCGGGCGTGTCAGGGTGATGCCGAACGTGGCGATCTTTTGTCCCTGGTTGAAGAAGTCGAACTGCCCGCTCGAGACCAGCGACAACCGGTCGCCGATGTACCAGCGATAGTCATAGTTCGCCAGGCCCAGCGCCTGGCCAAAGTTATCGCGGTTCGGGTTGGGGAACAGCGTGGCCCCGGCGTCGAGCGTCATCCAGTCGATGATCCGCCGATTGTCGGCGCGGCCGCGCTTGGTCTGCAAGCGCTGTCGCGCGCCAAAGCGGAAGGCCGCGAACCGATCGGCGATTTCAGACGCCGGCGAAGTGACCGAGCTGGCGAGGCCGCTGCGCAGGGCGTAAAACCGCTCGTCGAACTGCGCCGGCATGGTGCCATTCTGGTTATAGATGTTGTATCGCATCCGCTCGCGGAACACTTCCTGGGCGTCGTCGTCCAGCGGGTCGTACAGCGTCATGTTGTTCAGGTGCGTGTTGGCGTCCGAAACGGACAGATCGCCGTCGAGCACGACCTTGTGCGCCAGACCATGCACGTTGAGCAACGAACTTTCGATCGTGGGATCGACTCGCCAGAAGGGAATGTTGGCCCGAATGCCGGCCTGTCCATACAGGCGGTCGACTGAATTCAACTGCAAGTCCTGGCCCCAGTAGCCATACTGGCCCAAGGCGTAAGGCACGACCTTGAAGGGCCCCAGGTCAACGGGCGCGTCGACTTCGTGCGTCGAGATCACCCGCGCGCCTTGCGCGCTGACCATCCACGCCAGCGGCTGCTCTTTCAACGCATCGACCGGGTTCAAACCGCCGCCAGCCACGCGTTCGCGGTAGTAACCGGCCGAGGTATGCTCGTAATAGGTCAGCCGATCCGCCAGGAACGATTGCCCCAGCCAGTAGTGATCGCCGCGCGGCAGTTGTTCGGTCTGGGTCAAGAAGCCGTTCGGACGCATGTCGACATTGACGCCGTACGACATGTTGCCGTCGAGCCGCTTCAGTTGCCCACCGGTGGTGAAATCTTTCTCGGTGTCCCAATCGCGCTCGAAGTATTGCTCGAGGAAGTTGCGATCGGTGATCAGCCATGACTCGGTCTTCAACCGCCAGCCATTCGCTAGCTCTTGCTGATGCCGGGCCTCGATGCGGCCGCGGTTCACCTTTTCGGGAGACAGGTTCATCCGGTCGGAACCGAGCGTATCGGTGCCGCCATCATACGGCAGACCCCAAGCGTCGATGAACCCGCGCGCCGGCCCACGGAGCCCGAACAACTCGTCCCGCGAGTAGCGAAAGTTGGTTCCGCCCGCGAAGCCGCGGTAGCTGAAGTAATCGGCGCTGATCGTCCAAGACGTTCCCTTGGGCTTGCGCTTGATGCCGAGCATCTGGTAGGCGTCGAACCGCGAGAGGAACTGCGTGCCGTAGATATTATCCTGCCGCATGGTCAACTGGCGGATGAACATCGACGGCTCTTCCAGGTCGGTGGCGAACGTCGGCCAATAGAAGACTGGCACCGGCCCGACGTAAACGAAGTTGCCATTGCTGGTCAGCGTCTGCCGGCGATCGATGACCTGCTCGCCTTCTTCATCGACGACGGGCGTGCCGGTCAGGCCGTCGATCACCGGCACGTCCTCGTCCTCGAACACCATCTCGCGCGCTTGCAGCCGGTAGGTCGGCAGTTCGAACTTGCTGGTCGTCACCGAGGTTTCACGCGCCACGAAGCGGTTCTTGCCCACCTGCTGAATCAGATCGCTCTTCAAACGGACCACGCCCAAGTACGACGGGACCGGCGCGTTTAAGTCGGCTTCGACCAACGTGCCCAACTGGTTGTTCACGTCGTAATAGACGCGATTGGCGTAGATGACGCGGTCCCCCTGGCGGAACGTCACGTTCCCTTCCAGGTACAACTCCATCGGCGTGCCGGCGGCCTGGGCCGTCTGGCCGGCCAGGTCGGGCTGCTCGGCGCCACGCGTCCACAGCACCAGTCGATCGGCGGCAATGTCGAGCGTGCCGATCGTCGGATCGTTGTCCACGATCAGATTCACGCCCGAGGTGATCACCGCCACCCACTCTTGTCGCTCGGGCACCGAAAACCACGAGGCCTGCACCCGGGCGCCGCCCCGCGGGTAGGCCCGCAAGCGGCGACCTGCCGACGGCAACGCCGCCGGCGCCGGCACGCCCTCGGGCTGGAACTGGGTGCGGTGGATCGATTGGCCCAACAGCGGGTCGCGCCGCGCCTGGGCGCGCTGGAACACCGCCGGTTTCACGGCCGGTTCCGAGCGCGGCGGCGGTGTGCGGACCACGACCGGCGCGGTGCTAAAGAACTCGCCAAACCAGGTGGCGTCTTGCAGCTTGTAGGGGAAGCCGGCACGCTGGTAATCGATTTGCACCTGGCCTTCGAAGTAGGCCGTGACAAAGTTCTGGCGATCGCCGAATTCGCCCGAGCGCTTGATCCACAGCACGGCTTCGTTGCCGCGGGCCACGGTGGCCCCTTGCTTCAGCGCGCACTGCCCGGTGAGCCACCAGACTTCATACGGCCCTTGCGTCCAGCGATGCGCTTCTTGGGCCGAGATTTCGATCGTCTCGTTCTTGTCGGGTCGGGGCGGCTCGATCTGCGCTTGCAGCGGCGCGGCACAGCTTAGCGACACGACCAGCGCGGCCCCCAGCGCGCACCACCAGCGCCACGGCGCGCGATCGACAGTTCGCGCGCGCGACAAATCGCGCCAACAATTTGGCCGACGAACGAAAAGCAGAAGAGCGTCCTTGCGAACACGCGCAGGCCGGCGATAACTCGGGGAGAGCGACCGGCTTGCGAACCAAACGAGCGATGAGTTGCAGACGAGGAGACTGACCGGGTGGGGCCTGAGTGTTCAGGTGGGGCGGGATTATAGGTTTGCCCCCTGTTCGCAGCAAGGCAACTTGAGGTCCGCTGGCGCTACTCAAGCCGTTTGCCAATAAGCCGTTTACGCTCAGACGCTAGCCCTGCTGGCTGGGGCGTTTTCGAGGCCCACATCGCAGGTGAGTTTCCCGCGTTCAACGTGGGGTAGCCCCGACAACTCGCTTGTCGGGGTCGCGCCAGCGACAAGAGGGCTCGGAACACGGTGAAAATCGCTCGCGATTGCAACCGCTAGCATGCCCTCGTGCGGCTGCGCCGCCCCGACAATGAGTTGCCGCGGCCACCCAAAATCTGCTAGCCCCTCGCCTCTCACCCCTAGCCCCTCTCCGCCCCGCATCACTCGTAGAGCGAGTACATCACCACGTTCAGCCCAATTTGCGCAGCATCCTTGCGCGCATAGCCAGCACACTCGATCGATTCGTGGCGCTCGAGCGAGCAGCTTAGATCGTGCGGCGAGAAGATCACTCCATAGTGCCCGTCGATTTTGATCCCTTCCAGGTCGGGCGGGCCATCGCGCGTGATCAGCTTGCGCGGCCCACCACCGGCCGCCGGCTGCGCTTCGCGCAGGCTCACCGTCCGCACGTCGAAGCCGCCATACTTCTTGGTGAACATCGGGTGCGCCGGCGGAATCCGTTCCAGTGGATGATCGGGAAAGACTGCCGCCATCTCTTGCCGCATCGCGTTCGTAAACTCCGGGCTCGAGCAAATCGAATCGGCCAGAATGCACCCGCCCCGGGCCACATAGGTCCGCAGCTTGGCGCGCTCGGCTTCGCTGAACTTAAAGCTGTGCCGACCGTGCATGAACAGCATGTGATGCTGGAAGAGCGCGGGGTCATCCAGGCTCAGGTCTTCGGCGTCGAGCCGCACCCGCAGTCCCGCTTCGCGCTGGACGATGTTCATCAAGTTCGGCAGCGCGGCCGGCGCCACGTTCCACCCGCCAGCATGGCGCACCTTGCCGACCCAGATTTTGGCCCGCTCGACTTTGTCGCGATCGTGGCTCGCCAGCGGCGGCGCGATTTCATCGAGCTTGCCGCGCAGCTCTCGATTGGTGGCATAGGCCAGCACGTTCAAGCCCAGCGACCGAGCCGCTTCGACCTGCGCGCGTGGACGTCCCCTGAGCCATTCGTCGCGCATCGGCGACGCCACTTCCCAATAACACCCCAGATCCTCGGGACAATACGCCACGGCCGTGCGACAACCGACGTCGATCCCCCACAGCGGCTTCAAATAATTCGAGTCGACTCGCTCTTCGGCCGTCCAGATCGGATGCTCGGGCGGCAGCAAGCGCAGTTCGTGTTCGACCTCGGGGAACATTCGTTTGACCAGCGCGCGGAACGACTGGTCGAAGTCCTTGCCGCCGCAGCATTGCTCGGCGAATAGAAAACCACCCCGATCGACGTAGTCGCGCAGCGACGCAACTTGCGCATCGGTCAGTTGCAACTTGTCGCGCCCCGACAACCAGACGACCGGCGATTGCAGCAAGTCGTCGCTCGACGCACGGGGCCAATCGATCACTTGCCAGGTCATGTCGCGCTTCCAGCGCGTCTCGGCGTACTCGGTCAGATTCCCCAAGTCGTTGGGATGATGGTTCCAGTCCTTGCTCGGCTCGTGCTTCAGCTTGCTGATCAGCACCGGCCGGCGGCCCTTCGACAGAAACAGCAGCGCCAGCGGCGTGGCTACGCTGGGACTATCTTCGCCGGTGCCGGGGCCGACCCACAGCCCCCCCTTGCGGTCCTGCATTTCGACCAGCATGTTGGCCCCTTCGCGATACCAATCGTGGCCGCCCAGGAAGCGTTGATTGGTTAGCCGGCCGACGCGCTCGACGCCGTACAGGTAATAGAGCAGCCAGTTGCGCGCCATGCCCGGGTTGGTTTCGACCTTGAAATGGCTGCCCAGCCATTGCAGCGCGCGCTGCACCGGCGTGTCGTCGGGCGCATCGCCACAGCAACGGATCTGGTCGCCATGCACCTCGGCGCTGGTCTCGGCCAATTCTTCCGACGCGATCACCACGGCCGCAATGCCGGCGCAGGTCATGCTGCCCGTGCCGGGCGCGCCTTCCATGTATCCCCACGACCCGTCCAAGTTCTGGGTTCGCAGCCAATAGGCCAGCGCCAGCTTCCACGTCTGTTTGCTGACGGGCACGCCCACGCGCCGCGCCTCGTGCAAGGCGAGCATGGCGAACTGGGTGTTCGAGTTGTCGCCGGTCCCTTGGCTGTTGCCGTAACCCCAGGCTCCCTTCTTTTCATTTTCGCGAATCTGCTGGCTTTCGAGCCATTGCACGTTCTCGCGAATCCGCAGCAGATCCTTCTGGGGCTCGGCCGCGCAGAGCACGAGCGTCTGGAGCGAACAGGTGTACGTCATCCGCGGCCGCAGGCTGCGCAACAGCGTCAGCGATTTTTGCACCTGCGGATCGTGTACACTGACGCCCGCCGTGATCAGCGACAGGGTACACAGCGCCGTCACCCCGCCGGGCAGGCCCGGGTGCTCTTGCCAGGTGCCGCTCCGCTGGTCCTGCATGGCCAGCAGCTTGGTCGTTCCCAACTCGATCGCCTTGCGGACCCGCTCGGCGTCGATATCGGCCCGGGCCGAGCGGCCCGTGGTGGCAATGACAAGCAGTCCGATCAGCACCAGTCGAGCGGCCATTGAACTCACGATGGCGACCATCCTTTGCTGAAAAGCAACGCCGGAAAAGAACCGCGCTCCGCGACCGTTCGTACAGCAAGCAGATTCATCGAACTGACCTGCTTACATCATAGCATTTGCCCGGCGGAAGCGAACTTGCGAACCCGCCATGCCGCCAGCGCTCGACCGCCGGACGCTGCCGACCGTAGCCCGATCACAAACCAACCGATAAGATACCGGACGTGCCCGACGGCGTCTGACAACATCGAAAGAACCGCTGCGCGAAGGAGCTGCGTTGTCTACCGGAAGTACCCGCAACTTGGGAGACGTGCTGCGCGAGTTCAGCCAACACCGGCGGCTCATGCAGGAGGAATTGCAAAAGGTCATCGTCGGCCAGAACGAGGTGATCGAGCAACTGTTCGCGGCTATCTTTACCCGCGGGCACTGCCTGCTCGAAGGGGTGCCGGGGCTGGCCAAGACGTTGATGGTGAGCACGCTGGCCAAGATTCTGGACGTGCAGTTCAAGCGCATTCAGTTCACGCCCGACCTGATGCCGTCGGACATCACCGGGACCAACGTGCTGGAAGAAGACGAGCACGGCCGGCGGAACTTCCGCTTTGTCGAAGGGCCGATCTTCACCAACATTCTGTTGGCCGACGAAATCAACCGCACGCCGCCCAAGACGCAGGCCGCGCTGTTGCAGGCGATGCAGGAGCGCGAAATCTCGGTCGGGCAGCAGACCTACACCCTGCCCGAGCCGTTCTTCACGATCGCCACCCAGAACCCGATCGAGCAGGAAGGAACCTACCCGCTGCCCGAGGCGCAGCTCGACCGGTTCATGTTCAACATCAAGGTCGGCTACCCGACCGCCAGCGAAGAGGAACAGATTCTCGCCGCGACCACGCGCGGCGAGCGCCCCGAGGTGCGCAAGGTGTTGTCGGGGCGCGCGATCCTGAATCTGCAAAAGCTGGTCAACTCGGTAGCGGTCAGCGAGTACATCATCAAGTACGTGTCGCGGCTGGTCCGGGCCACGCGCCCCAAGGACCCCAGCGCGCCGAAATTTGTGCAAGAGCTGGTCGATTGGGGAGGGGGTCCGCGCGCCGGGCAGTTCTTGATTCACGGCGGCAAGGCGCTGGCCGCGATGGATGGCCGCTTTTCGGTGGCCATCGAAGACATCCAGCGCGTGGCGGTCCCGGTGCTGCGACACCGCATCAGCACGAACTTCCAGGCCCAGGCCGAAGGGATGAGCAGCGAAGAAGTGATCCAACGGCTGATCAAGGAAATCCCCGTGCCGGAAATTCCGAAGTTCGAGTGAGCGGAGAGTTTGAACCGCAAAGACGCAAAGGGCGCAAAGAATACCAAAGACATTTGAAACGCAGAGATCGCAGAGAGACGCGGAGAAACTTTCATATCAACTTCCCTCTCCGCGATTCTCAGAGTCCCCCGCGATTCAACTCTTTTGCAATTTCCTTTGCGTCTTTGCGCTGAAAAACCTGCTGAACTGAAGCTCAACAGATGACCGCGGCTGAGAAGTATTTACGCCCTGACGTTGCGCGGCAGATTTCGCGGCTTGATCTGCGCGCGCAGTTCATCGTCAAAGGCTTCTTGCAAGGTCTGCACGCCAGCCCGTTCCAGGGCTTTTCGGTCGAGTTCAGCGAGCACCGCAAGTACACCCCAGGGGACAATCCGCAAGACATCGACTGGCTGGTCTACGCCAAGACCGACAAGTACTACGTCAAAAAGTTCGAGGCCGAGACGAACATCACCGGCTACCTGGTGATGGACCTGAGCCGGTCAATGGCCTACACCTACCGGCAGCAGATGAACAAGTTCGACTACGCCATCTGCCTGGCCGCGGCCCTGGGCTACTTGATGATCCACCAGCAAGACCCGGTCGGCCTGATCACCTTCGACGAGCGAATTCGCAACAGTCTGCCCCCTCGGTCCAAGCGCACGCAGTTGGCCAATATCTTGTCGCTGCTGGCCAAGCTGCAACCGACCGGCAAGACCGAGATCGCCAAGTCGATCATCCAGATCGCCGCCATGCTCAAGCACCGCAGTCTGGTGATGATCTTCAGCGATCTGCTGGCCGACCCGGAACCGGTGCTGCGCGCGCTGCATCGACTGCGCCACGGCGGGCATGACGTGATCTTGTTCCACATTTTGGACGAAGCCGAGGTGCGGTTTCCGTTCGACGGCATGGTCGAGTTGGAAGACCCCGAGGCGAACGAGAAGCTGACGCTCGACGCCGCCGGCTACCGGCACGAATACCTGGAACAGATCGAGTCGTTCCGCGACGAGTATCGCCGCGACTGCGCCCAGACCGGCGTCGACTATGTGCCGCTGGACACCAGCATGCAATTCGACCGCGCGCTGATGGAATACCTAATCAGCCGCCGCACGCGGTGCTGAGAGCCAGGAACCAATCATTCGCCCCGCTTCAATCGCGGCAGCCAATAAAACGGCCGACGGCTGGCGTGACTCACCGCCACAACGGTCACTTGCTCATTTGCAACCGCATACACCACTAGATACGGAAACGGTGCAAGGCGAATGCGGCGAACGCCACGAGAGCTGGGAAGCCCTTCCAGCAGGGGCGCGCGCTGCGGAGCAAGACTGATCTGCCGCAGCGACTCGCCGAACGTCGATAGAAACCTGGCCCCCAACCCGACCGACTGGTTGTCGTACCAAAGGGACGCTTCGCTCACTTCGAGCTCAGCTCGTGGGAGTACAATCACCTTCACGAGGACGCCTGCTGCTTGCGGAAGGCGGCCAATCGCTCGTGCAAGCGAACTAGAACCTCATCGGCATCCAAGCCTTTGACCTCGCCGCGCTCATACTCCGCCAGCCGTCGCTCGATCTCCGCTGACCACGCCGCAGCGATTTCAGGGGTGGCAAAACCGTCGTTCGACAGGCTCTGCTCCAACACGTCGGCAACGTACATGCGGTCTTCGGCATTCAGCGCCAATGCCTGTTGAGCGATTTGTTCTCGCGACATCATGGTTCCACTCCCGATTGGCTTCCGATATACCCATCGTCGCATTCGATCGAATAAATGTCGAGCATTATCGGCGATTTCTGCATGCATCAACTGCGTCACTCACCCTCCCTGCCCCCTTGCTCCCCTGCGTTCTCCGCCGTCTCCTCTCCGTGCAAACCTCCGTGCCTCGGTGTCTCCGTGGTTAGTCCCCACCAGCCCTGCCCCAAGACTGCCCGGCTGGCTATAATTGTCCGTTTCCCTGCCGATCGGAGATTGCTGGCGTGCCGCTGCGCATTATCACCTACCCGCACCCTACGCTTCGTCGCAAGGCGCTCCCGCTGCGCCGCGTCGATGCCGAGCTGCGCGGCATGGTCGCCGAGATGTTCGAGCTGATGTACAAGCACAAGGGGTGCGGGCTCGCCGCCACGCAAGTCGATTTGCCCTATCGGCTGTTCATCGTCAACGAGTCGGGGGATCCGGGCTTGAAGGACGAGGAGTTCGTCATTTTGAATCCGGTCCTCAGCAAGCACAAAGGCTCCGAAGAAGACGAAGAAGGTTGCTTGAGCCTGCCGGGCCTTTACGCCCAGGTGCGGCGGCCGGCCCAGGTGTCGCTCGAAGCGTTCGATCTTGCCGGCAAGCCGATCCGGCTGGAAGCCAAGGGGCGCTTCGCCCGGGTGTTGCAACACGAGAACGATCACCTGGATGGGGTGCTGTTCATCGATCGGCTCAGTCCGACCCAGTTGCTGGCGTCGAAGGATCAGATTGCCGAGTTCGAAACCGAGTTCGCCCAGCGGCGCGAGCGGGGCGAGATTCCCGGCGACGCGCAAATCGCCGCTCGCATCGCCGAACTCGAAGCCCAGCGCAGCTAACCAAGGGCGGCCACCGTGACAGAAAACGCCCGCCCCAACGACTCCGACTCGTCACCCTCCCACGCCCCCACACCCCCACTCCCCCACGGTTCCGCCCCACTCCGCATCATCGTCATGGGAACCGGCCCGTTCGCGGTCCCCATGTTCGAGGCGCTGCTCGCTTCGCGTCATCAAGTGTTGCTGCTGGTCACCAAGCCGCGCCCCGCGGAGCATGGCCGCGGCGGCCCGCCGCCGAATCCCATGCGCGCAGCCGGCGAGCGGCACAACATTCCGATCTTCGACCCCGAGTCGATCAACACACCCGAAGCGCGCGACGAGTTGGCCAAGCACCAGCCCGACGTCCTGGTCGTGGCCGACTACGGTCAAATCCTGGCCCCCGAGACACTGGCCCTGGCGCGGCTGGGGGGTGTGAACCTGCACGGGTCGCTGTTGCCCAAATATCGCGGCGCGGCGCCGATCAATTGGGCCATCTATAACGGCGACGCCGAAAGTGGCGTGACGGTAATTCAAATGACGCCGCGCGTCGACGCCGGGCCGGCGCTGGCGATCACAAGTACGCCGATCGAGCCCGATGAAGACGCCGTGGCTTTGGAACACCGCCTGTCGCAACTTGGCGCGCCGCTGGTGGTTACGGCGCTCGAACAACTAGCGGCGGGCCAATCGGGCGCTATTCCACAAGACCCGGCGTTGGTGTCACCGGCGCGCCGCTTGCGCAAGACCGACGCCGCGATCGACTGGCAACGCACGGCCCAGCAGCTCAAGGATCAGGTCCGCGCGTTCGAACCGTGGCCGCGCACGTTGACGTTCTTGCATCGCGCCCACGGCGGCGCGCCGCTGCGGCTGATCCTCGGTCACGTGCAAATCGTCGCGAGCGATGCCCCGCAACGAGCGCCGGGCCAGGTCGCCCACGCGGGTAAGCAAGCCGCGAGCGGCGAAACCGAATTGCTCGTGCAAACCGGCGCTGGGCAGTTGCGAATCGATTCGCTGCAACCTGCCGGCAAACGGATGATGAACGTCGCCGAGTTCCTTCGCGGCCATCCGATCGACGTCGGCGATTACTTCGGCCCCGAGTCGCCGTCGGCAACTGGCGGCGGCGCGGCAGGACGCTGATTCTCCGGCGGCTTCGGCCCCTCGCCAGGTTTAGCGCCATCCTTGGGTTTAGCACCGTCGTTGGGCGCGCCACCCATGCCGCGATTTACGCCCGGCCGACCCTGTGGGGTCTGATTCTGATTGCGCGGGCCAAACTGATTCGGCCGGTTGAACGGCGGCTGGCCGCCCGGCTCGATGTTGCCGCGCTCGTTCGGCTTGCCCGGCTCGCCGTTCGGTCGGCGACGATTCGCCCCCGAGTTGTCACTCGGCGACCCCGCCGGACGATTCGGCACCAGACTCTGAATTTGGTAGAGCCGCCAGAGTTGCTGCTTCATTTCCTCGGCCGGCAAACCCATCAGCCGCTGGCGATCGGCGTCGGACAATTCGTGCTGGAAGAAGTTCCACATCCGCTCCGGCGTCAACTCACCTTGCTGCGCCGCGGTCTTCCGCATGGCCAGCGTCATCAGCCCTTGCCGCATCCAGGCGGTCAGAACTTCCAGCTTCTGTTGCGGCGTGGTGGCTTTGTTCAATTGCTCGCGCGCGGGCTCGGACAACTGCTCGCGCAGCGTCATCAAGTCGTTGAAGACCGGCCCACGCCCTTGGTCACCAGCGAAACCTTGTTGTAGCGCAATGCGGCGGACCAGTCGCTCGGCCTCGGCCGGTCCCAGTCGAGCAAGCAGCTTCTCGAGCCAGTCGGCCACGGCTGCCGCGTCGGCCGGGGTGAGCCGGCGTGTCATGTCGAACCGCTCGGCACGACGGGCTTCTTGCATTCGCTGGATGCGTTGCTCGCCCGGCAAGGCGAGCAGTTCCTGCCGCTGAGCCGCCGGCAACCGATTCAACGCCAAGTCATAGCGGACCAGCAGCTCGCGCAGCGCCGCGCCGTCGGCAGCCGAGTTGATGTCTCGATCGAGCTGTCTAAGTCGTTCGCGCTCGGCTTCGTCAAGCCGCTGGTAGCGATCGTACTTGTCGAGCAGTCGTTCCCGATCGGCGGGGGCAAGCTTGGCAACACGTTCGCGCCGCTGACTCAACCTCTCGCTGACAGCAACCTTCGCTTCAATGGTTTCGCCAGGTCGATTCGCCGCTGGCAACTTGCTGTCCGCTGGCTTGCTGCCCGACGACTTGTCAGTGAACAGCCCGCTGGCCTGCAATTTGCGCAGGAAGTCGATGCTTTCGGCGTGCCGATAGGCGTCCAGGTTTTCGATCACCGGCAAGTCTGCGAGCAGCAGCCGATTCGGGTCGGGGCGCGCGAGCGCCACGCCCAGGAACCCCCCCGCCGCGGCCAAGAACAACGCCGCCGGCCACAACACCCAGCGCCGCGACGCACCGGCTGCGGTCGTTTCGAGCGCGGCCTCGTCGGCTTCGCGGACGGCGGCCATGGCCAAGGTCGTGGAGGTGAAGGTCGACGCCACCTCCTGCCGGGGCAGATCGTCGAGCATCCGCCACGCCTTCTCCAGGTGTTGCAACTGCTGGCGCAGCGCCGGCTCGGCGGCCAAGCGCTCGTCGATCTGCCGGCTTTGCTCGGCATCGAGCTCGCCGTCGAGATACGCCGTCAATTGCTCGAACGTCGCCTGGCTGGCGTCGGGCGTTTCGTCTTTTAAATCAGACTCAGACATGCTCGGTCTTACACTTTTACTGGGCGTCGCACTTACTGGGCTTCACGCTGCCGACCGGTTGCCAGGTAGGGTTCCAGCACCTCGCGCAACTGCACGCGGGCGCGCGATAACAACGACTTCACCGCCTCGGGCGATAGCTCCATCGTCTCGGCAATGTCGGCGTAGCTCATGTTCTCGAACTTGTTCAACAGCACCGCCAATCGCTGGCGCTCATTCAATGAATTGAGCGCCTGGCGGACCTGAGCCCTTAGCTCGGCCTTGTCGACCTGCCGCGCCGGCATCAGCCCGCTGGCGGCCAGGGCGATTTGCTCGAGCGGCATCGTCGTGGTCGTGGCCACGCCGGCCGGCGCGACCATTTGCACTTCGCGCCGCCGGGCCAACGTCCGCCGCGCGTTGCTGGCCACGTTGTTGGCGATGGTAAACAGCCAGGTCGAAAACTTCGAGCCGGGCGTGTACTTCTTTCGCGCGCGATAGATCCGCAAGAAGACCTCCTGGGCCAGGTCTTCGGCCAGCTCGGCGTCGCTGACCAGGTGGGTGAGCACCGTGACCAGCCGATTCTGGTAGCGCAACACCAGTTCCTCGAAGGCCGTGGCGTCGTCGTTGCGCACCGCGAGCATCAGCCGGACGTCGGGGTCCCGCAGCGCATAGGTCGACGACGAACTCAGGCCGTTGGACAAGGGCGCTCTTCCTCGAATCTGCTCCGCACTCGATTAAACCCCGGCCGCGCCGGGAAAGTTTCCCGCCGTTTGCGCTCGGACGACTTTCGCACGCTCAGCACGCAACTCGGGAGTTTGTAGCGCAAGATTACCCAAGCCGGCGACTTTGTCGCCTTTGATCGGCGGCAGAGCCGCCGGCTTGGTTTCCGCTACACTATCACGGAAAGCGCTCAAGCCGAGTGTTTAACCGCTCGGCAGCGGTGCTAGCGTCACCACGTCGACGTTCGAGCGGCGCAATTGGCCACAGGCGGCGTCGATCTGATCTCCTTTGCGGACACGCACTTGCACGTTAACTCCGCCGCGTCGCAGGATGTCCAAAAACGCGGCTTGGTCGCGCGCGGTCGGCGTCTGGTAGGGCAAGCCCGAGACCGGGTTATAAGGAATCACGTTCAGCATGGCCGTCCGCCGGGACAACAGCCCGACCAGTTGCTTGGCGTGCTGGGGTCGATCGTTCAGACCGCCGAGCAGGACGTACTCGAACGTCAGCCGTCGCCCCGAGGCCTCGAAGTAGCGATCGGCCGCGGCCAGCACGGCGGCCAGCCCGATGTTTTTGTTGACCGGCACCAGTTGATTGCGCAACTCGTCGTTGGGCGCGTGGAGCGACACGGCCAGGTGGTAGTGGGCTTCTTCCTGGGCCAACCGGTCGAGGGCCGGTGGCAGCCCGACGGTCGAGACGGTGACCCGCCGCTGACTGATGCCGAAGCATTCGGGATCGCAAATCGTCTTCAGCGCCGGCAGCAAGTGATTCAGATTGGCCAGCGGCTCACCCATGCCCATCACCACGACATGGCTCAAGCGCTCTTCAGCCGGCAGCAGCCGCGACAGACGCAACATCTGTTCGATGATCTCGCCGGTGGTCAGGTTGCGGGCCACGCCGTCCAGGCCGCTGGCGCAAAACACACAGCCCATCGCGCAGCCGACTTGGGTGCTGATGCAGACCGTGCGGCGTTCCCCTTCGCGAATCAGGACGCACTCGATCCGGTGCTTGTCGTGCCATTCGAGCAGTAGCTTTTCGGTCCCGTCGCCGGCCTGCTTGTGAGTGACGATCTGGCTGGTCCAGAGGGTGAACTCGGACTTCAAGGCGTCACGAACCGCGCGCGGCAAGTCGGACATGTCGTCGAACGACGCGGCCCGGGACTGGTAGAGCCAGCGGCGGATTTGCGCGGCGCGATACGCGGGCAGCTCGCGCTCGGCAAGCCAGGCTTTGAGGTCGTCGAAGGAAAGGTCGAGGATGGGGCGCATGGCTCCATTCTACCCGGCCGAATCGGCCCAAGCCCAGGGGCCGCCTTCCCCGCGAATTGCAGCACTTTTTCGCCACGGAGGCACGGAGCCACGACGGACGTAGAAGAAAGAAAAGGACCAATACTATCTCTCGCGGATCCGTTTGTTTGTTTTGTCGATGTACCAGGATCCTCCTCGCCCATCCACGGAGGCGAGCCCGCCGACGAACTCAGATCTGTTTTCAAACTGGGGCTCCATTACCCATCTGCCATCGCGGTCGATGAATCCCCACTTCTCGTCCTTCCACACGCACGCCAACCCGTCCGAAAACTCTAAGGCGATTTCCAAGCCCAAACTGATCACGACCTTCCCGTCGTGGTCGATGTAGTACATCTCGCCCTCTGGTCCACCATTGTCCGTTACAACGGCTCTGCCCTCGGAAAACTCGTATCCGTTTGCGAATGGGCCCGCGATTTTCACATTGCCGTGCTGATCGATATACCGGCAGTCGCGCAACGGCGAGTTTCGAATCAATAGTACATCGTCGACAGCAGCAAGCCCTTCGGAAAAGTCTCCTACGTACGGATACTGAGGATTAATCTGAAAACTTCCGGTTCGATCAATGAATCCCCATTTGCCGTCTTTCTTCGCGCGAGCGAGACCCTCGAAAAAATCGCCCACGTCTTCGAACTGAAGTTCGATCGCAACCTTGCCAGAGGTGTTGATATAGCCCCACTTGCCTCCCTTGACATCGCCGCGAAAGACACGAGCCCCTTGATTCACCCTCGCCAAGCCTTCAGAGAAGTCGCCGGCAACGTCAAACCACTCTGTTGATATTTGCTTCCCATCCAATCCAACAAACGAGAACCGCTCGAAATTACCGACAAACATCTTCAGCTCGTTCTGCCGCTTGGCAACACGCGCTCGACCGTTTGAAACGCGATAGATCCTGTCGTATTCCGGCACGGCCAAGAATTCACCTGACGAGTTAAGCAGACCTTTGACACCGCCTTTCTCGGTCACCGCTACGTCATCGAAAAAATCACCAGGGCCGCCAAATTCAGGGGCAATGACAGTCTTCCCCTCGCGATTCATATATCCCCAAGCACGACCGTCGTGATAAGGAAAAAGCGTGCGTGTGAACTGCCTAAGATTGGAGGACGCCTGTTCGATCGGCGGGTCGGCTGAATGTGCCGGTCTTTCGACCGTTGACCGATCGCACCCCCAAATAAAGACGCATGGCAGAATCGCGGCCGTAATCAGGCGTTTTGTCATGATTCGATTCCCGACCCGTTGGGTAATCCAGTGGAAATTCTATTTCCCCTTCGGCGGTTGCTTCGGCTTGAAGTCGGGGTTTACCGTCGGCAACCGCGCGCCGATCGATTCGCGCCACGCGGCTAGTTGCGCCTTCAGTTCCTTGGCGCGCTCGGGTTGATCGGCGGCCAGGTTCTTTTGTTCCCCCAGGTCACTGGCCAAGTCGTACAACTCCAACCGCCCGTCCTCGAAGTACTCGATCAGCTTCCACGTGCCGGCGCGGACCGCGCTGGCCGGCGACGTGGTGTGATAGTAGTGGGGGTAATGGAAATAGAGCGCCTCGCGCGCCAGCTGCTGTGTCGGCTCCTTCAGCACCGGCGTCAGATCGAGTCCGTCGGTCACCGCATCCTTCGCCGGCGGCAAGCGGGCCGCCGTGGCCAACGTGCACGGCAAGTCCATCGTCACGACCGGCGTCGTGCTGACAGCGCCGGCGGGCGTGACCCCCGGCCAGCGGACGATCAACGGCACACGCACGCCCCCTTCATAGAGCGAACCCTTGCCCGAGCGCAGCGGCGCGTTGTCGGTCACCGGCACGGCGTCGCGGCGCTCGCGGCCGACGTAGCCACCGTTGTCGCTGGTAAACAGGATCAACGTGTTGTCGGCCAGGCCGCGCTTTTCCAAGCGATCCATCACGCGGCCGACGCTTTCGTCCAGACTCTTGATCATCGCGGCGTACGTGGCGTGACGGTGCTTCATGTCGGGGCGCACTTTGGCCTGAAAGTACGACACGTCGGCCGGCTTGGCTTCGATGGGCGTGTGCGGCGCGTGATGGGCCAGGTACAGCAAGAAGGGCTGGTCGCCGGCGCGATCGATCACATGCAACGCCTCGTCGGTCAGCCGGTCGGTCAGGTATTCCCCCGGCTTGCCGAATTCCAAATGGGGCACGTAGCGATACTCGTTGCCGTACATCCCCTGCCCACGGTACGGGTAGAAGAACGTCTGGGGCGCACCCCACAAGGTGCCGCCGATGTTGATGTCGAACCCGTGCGTCTCGGGATAGTGAAGCGGATCGCCGAGGTGCCATTTGCCGACGAGCGCGGTCAGATAGCCGGCCTGCTGCAAGCGCGACGCGATCGTCGTTTCGGTGCGGGACAAGTTATGCTCGGCCGGCGGCGGAATGAGCCGTTGCGGTTTGGGCGGCTCGAAGGCGGCCTCGGCCCAGATGGTCATGCCCAAGCGGGCCGCGTGCTTGCCAGTCATCAAACAAGCGCGCGTCGGCGTGCAGACGCTCATGGCGTAAGCGTCGGTGAACCGCACCCCCTCGCGGGCCAGCCGATCCAAGTGAGGCGTCTCGTGCAAGTCAGCGCCGTAACACCCTAGATCGGCCCAGCCGAGGTCGTCGGCTAAAACGACGACGATGTTCGGCGGCCGATCCGCGCGCGCGGCATGGGCCAGCGGCAACGGAAACAACTCATTGGCAAGCGCCAAGAGAACGACCGCCGCGACAAGCAACCGACCGTCCACGCCTTGCCGCGCCGTGCCGCGCCGCTTCAGCACTTTGAGCAACATTGGTGCATCTCGAACCCGAGATTGTCACAACATCTAGTTTGCCGCCAACGTGATTCTCAAGATGGCGAACATGGCCAGCCAGACGACAAGGTCCGAGCGGAATGCCGGGTGTCGGGTCGGCCGCGCAATAGCTTCGCGGCGCCAACTTGATCGCGCCTCGCGCAGGTCAGCTCCGGCGCGATCAATCCTAGCGCGACTATTTGCCTTTTGTGGCCCGGTCCCAGGTTTCGCCCCGCTTGTAGCGGTTGGCCCGTTCAACCACCTCGGGATTGCTGGTCGCGGCGATCACCTTGTCGAGCGCCTTGTCGAACTCGGCCTTGTTCGGGTCGCGCACCTCGCGATGGTGAGCCAGTTCGACGATCGTCTCGCAAGCAATCTGGGCAAACGGCGACTCGTCCACGTAGGGCAGCACGAACCGTAGCGTGTCGACGTCATACGATGTCCGCGCCAGGCGAATCACCAGCGTCTTCTCCTCGTCGGTCTGCGCTTCCTTGATGGCTTGCTTCATCCGGTCCAGGCGCTGCTTATCGTTCCGCTTGTCGCGCATCGACGCGACTTTGACGTAGCCTTGAAAGGCCGTGGCCCGATCCGCGGGCGAGCCGGCCTTGCGCGCGATTTCCAGCAGCGTGTCGGCCGGGCTGGCGTCGGGCCACTTGGTCAGAGCGTCGACCCCCAGCTTGCGGCGGGCGGTATCCGAACCGGTGGCGATGTCAGCCACGAACTTGATCAGCTTCTTGCCGCCCACTCGACCGACAAGCGACAACAACTGGTCCCGCTCGGCCGGCGACACCGTGTCGAGCGCCTTGATCAGCGCGTCGCCGCGGCGGTCTTCATTGTCGATCCGCGCGCAAATCAGCGCCACGTTCTTCTCGGCCTCGTCGCGCTCGCCCCCCTTGGGCGCTTTGAGCACGGCGACCAGCATGGGGCCAATCTGCTCGGGCCGGCCGATCTGTCCCAGCGCCTTCACGGCCGCGGTGCGAACCTGGGCGTTGTCGTCAAGCGCGGCCGTCAGGAAGGTCGGAATCTCGTCGCTGGCGCGTCGCGTGGCCAACACTTCGATCAACGCCGCCTTCACCACCGGCGAGGCGCTCTTCAAATCGGCGGCCAAAGCGCTCGTCACGGCGTCACCGCGCATCTGAGTGAGCGCCAGCTTCGCGGCCGCGCGCTCGACGGCCGATTGAGCCGATAGCGCGGTAATAATCAACGGCAGTTCATTGGCCGAACCCAAGGCCGCCAGCGCGCCCAGGGCCGCGCCGCGGACGCTTTCATCGCCACTGGCGGCCAACAACTTCAGCACAGCGGGTCGAGCGGCCTTGTCGCCCCGGTCGGCCAGCGCGCTGAGCAAGCCGACCTGCTGGGCAGGCTCTTTCAATTGCTCCAACAGCGCGGCAAACTCCTTGGTCGCGGCCTCGCCCGCAAAGGCGCTGCGCACCTGGTCGAGCGCCGCCGCGCGGAACTCGGGATCGCTGTCAGCGATCAACTTGACGACCATCGCGCGACCCGATCCCTCCTTCTCCCCCGCCGGCGCGATGCCCGCCGTCGCGTGCCACAACAGCCCCAAGGCCAGGCAACCCATCATCGTTCGTAACATGGATATCTCCGCGAGAGTTGAATGCCGTGTGAGTGGGTTAAGCTTGCTGCGACGAACAGGCCAGAATGCCGCGCGTGGCGGCCAGCCGTGTGAGCCGCGCTTGGCCATCGCCGGCCAGCGCTTGATAGATCGCCAACGCCGCGCTGCTGTTCTTGCCGGCCAGCAACGATTCGGCGCAGTGGAGCAAGGCGTCGACGACGTTCGTCTGGTTCGAGCCAGCCGACTTGGCGACCGCTTGCAGGGCCGCGGCAGCCTCGGCCGTGCCGATAGCGCCGAGCGCCAACGCCGCCGCCCGCGCGGTCGCCGCATCGCTGTCGCCGAGCAGTCCCTTCAACAGCCCGACCGCGGCCGCGTCCTGACGCGCGCCGAGCGAACCGACGATGCCCACTCGCACGCCGCCGCTGGTCTTGCCGGCGGCGTCGCGCAGGGCCTGCGCCGCTTCCGGCGCACTGCTTTGCTCCAGGGCGAACCGCGCCATGTGGGCGTGATCGGGTTTGACCACCAGTGCGGCCAGGGCCGGCACCGAGGCCGCCGAGCCGATGACCGTCAGCTTGCGACAGATGTAGTCCTTGGCATCGCGCGAGACATCGCTGGTCAGCACCTCGACCAGCTTGGCCTCCAGCGCGCGGGTCGCCGCGGCGTTGCCGTGGGCCGCGGCCAAGGCGTCTTCCAGCGGCGCGAGCGGGGCCAACTCGGTTCCCCAATCGTATTCCTTCAAGGCGGCCAGGGCGTCGTCCAACATCGTTGATTCCTTATGAGGCAATGCTTGTTTTATGTTTCAGGTTGCGGGACGAGCCGACGCGCGTCGCGCACCGGCCGAAAGGACGACTACAACTGCCACGGTTCGCGCCGCGCCCGATCGCACAGCCGGTTGGCCTCGGCGTCGCCGGGGAACTCTTGCTTCACCGTGTCCCACTTCACCGAGCGGCGCAACTGGTAGGCGATGTTCCCCAGGTGGCTGACCACGGCCGTGTTGATGGCCAACTCGATGTCGCGGAACGGCTTCTCGCGCCGCTTCACACACTCGATGAAGTCGCCGAAAATGCTGTCCCCCTTGTAGACCGGCACCGGCTTGGCCGGCAGCTTTTCGCCCGGCGTTCCTTCGATGGCCAGGTTGTCCGTCTTGGGCTTGTTGTGCGTCAGCAGCAAACCGTTCGGATACTGGTAGCTCAGCCAGGGGCCGTCCTTGTCTTCGTGATAGGTGACGTCGGTCGGCTGTAGCTCGCGCACGTCACAGGTGAACAACGCGCCGCCAAAGTGGTGCGCGCCCCAGTCGGTCATGCCACCGCCGGAGTAATCGCTGAACGAACGCCAGCTCGAACCGTTGATCGAAAAGCTGCCGCTGCAGCGCTTCGAGTTGTACGGCGCCCACGGCGCCGGTCCCAACCACAAGTCCCAGTCGATCTTCTCGGACATTTCTTCCGCCGGCAGATTGCACAGTTGCGGCAGCGGCTTGACGTTGACGTTGATCGACTTGATCGTGCCGTACTCGCCGGCCCAGGCCGGATCGACGTACTTGCGATAATCGCCCAGCACGCGCTGGCTGCCACCCGAGACCACGCGCCCGTAGCGCCGCGCGGCCGCGACCATCAACGGCCCCTCGGCCAGGGTCAGCGACTCGGGCTTCTGGCAATAGACGTCTTTCCCTTGGCGGCAGGCTTCGATGACCATCACCGCGTGCCAATGGTCGGGCGTGGCGATGTGGACCGCGTCGATGTCAGGCCGCGCCAGCAGCTCGCGGAAGTCGTTGTAGACCTGGCAGTCCTTGTTGCTGTATTTGGCGTCGACGTTGGTTTTGGCCTTCTGACGGACTTCGTCGCGGACGTCGCTGAGGGCGACGTACTGAACGTCCTTGCGATTCAAAAAGGCGTTCTGGTCGCCGCGCCCTTGATTGCCGATGCCGATGCCGCCAACCACGATCCGGTCACTGGCCGCGGCACGCGACGCGCTGCCCAGCGCCGCCGAGGTGATCACGTACGGCGCAGCCACCGCGGCGCCAGTCGCCTTGAGAAAACTACGTCGCGTTGAATGCAGGGGAGTGGTCATGGGCCGTGCCTCGGTGAAGGGATCGTGGTTCGCGCGGGGAGCGCGCCTGGGGCTGGGAATGAATCCTCCCAGAGTATCACGCCGCGCAGCCGACAACAAACGTCCGGGCGGGCAGAGTTGGCGTCAGATTGACGCGAATTCAAGCCTAAAGTGAATACACAATGCCGCGACGATGGAACGATTACGGGGAAAGCAAGGGACGCGCGTGGGCCTACTCTGACAAACAACCGAGGAACGAAGCACCGTGACTGACAGATTCATCGAGGCCAAGTGAGCGTTGAACTAGAGCGAGCGCGGATTGACGACGGCAATGTCGCCATATCGCTGAAAGTCTCGCTCATTAAGAGTGACCACCGTCGAGACACCACGCGCGAGCATCACAGAAACCAATCTCGCATCATGCACGGCAACGCCCGTCACTGCATGAGTGATGAGCAACCCCTTCCAAATGCGATACGAGTGTTCGTCCTCGGTCACGACCTCGCAGATTCGCTCAACAATTGTCAACCGCCTTTCCGCAAGCTCAGCGGACAAGCCAAAGCCGTTCTTGTCGATGGGCCTGGTCGAGACGTTCCAGAACTCAGCGAGGTTTTGCAGCGTGACGACGAGGCGCTCTTGACGCAACCAGAGCGTGCGAAGCGCTTGCCGGATGGGGCGATACTCCGGGGAAGATGTATCGAACGCCCGCAACAGAACCCCGGTGTCAATCAGGCTGGCCATCAGTCGTGGTCGCTGTATAGCTCGGCCCGAGCGAACGTGCCCGCTGGTGATGAACCGCTGGTCGCTTCCGCATCCAGCAAGCGGTCCAGTTCCTCAACAGATAGTCGTGCCGTGGGGCGTAACGGCGCAGCCAGCAACACGCATTCGAGATATGCCTCGACCGTCATCCCCTGGGCGGCGGCCCGGGCACTCAAAGCAGCAGCGACCGTGTCATTGAGCGGAATGTTAACCATACGACAAGCATACCACGCACCGAGGAGCGATGCACCTGCTGGTTGAATCGCCTCTGCCGTGGAAATGGATCATGGCCTGCTGAGAGTCGGCGGTCTGACCCCGCAGCCGACGTCAGCAAACTGGGCGGCCAGTTCGTCGAAGTGCCGACCCGTGGCGGTGTGAATGACGACGGCGCGTTCGCGGCCGGCGGTTTGTACCTTGCGCACGCCGTGACCGAACCCCTTCAAGCGCCGCCGCGTCTGCGACGCCCCCAGGTTCACGAACAGTTTGTATCCCTTGGGATCGGCCATTGGTCAGTGCCTTGTCCGGCGTGACAGTATTACTGCCAGCTTATCGCGCCGCAGGCTCGTCAGACCGACTTCTTCTGATAAGGCTTGGCGGCCTTGATGATTTTCCGATTCGCTCGTCGAGATAGGCGTCGCAGTAGCGCCCACATGCGCATTTGGTCATCGTCGAGCTGATCGAAGTCGCACCAGCCGTCGTACAGCCTGTCCAGGACCGGGGCCAATTGCCGGCTGAGCGCGTCGGGCACGTTCTGCTCCCTCGTCATGCTTCTGCTCTCGATTCAAGGCCAGACCATTCGGCGGCACGCCGGGCCAGATTTGGTAGGTCAGCTACCTGTACCTGACGATTGTGGCCTGCTTTGAAACGAATTGCCAGTTGCAGGGGACCAGCCCTTTCAACATGCGTACCACGCACACCATCGCGAAACGAGACATGCCGTCATTCCCGCGCAGGCGGGAATCTAGGGTGCCATCCACAAGGTCTAGATTCCCGCCTGCGCGGGAATGACGGCAAGCGCGAGGCGTAAGGGCGAATCCCGTGCGGTAATTCAGGCCGCGAGGGTACGCATCCGTGCGTACCACGCGCCGGCGTCCATCGTCACCGAGCCAGCGCAAACCCTTCTCCCCTCCGGGAGAAGGTGGCCGATAGGCCGGATGAGGGTCCACGCGCCACTGCAAATCGCGCCCGCCTGACGCGACCCCTCACCCAGTTCGCTAACGCGAACCACCCTCTCCCGCAAGGGGCGAGGGTCAGAAACAGGTCGCGCGTCACGCGGAGTTGGCGCCATAGCTCGCGCCGCACTTTAGCGTCTGGGTGGCACGCCCGTCCTTCGGGCGTGGGGAAGCATGTACGGATGCCGATATTTGATTGGCGATTCCCCACGCCCTGCGCTGCGCTGGGGACGTGCCACCCCCGCTATCGTCTCTTGAGTGCTGCTCGAATGCGACGCCCCGCCTCTTGCGTTGCGCGGCGTGGCGGTTGAAAATCTCGCTGACTCGTAACCCTCCCCTGCCCTGGTCATTCAGGATTCGCCGCCATGAACATTCGCGCGTTTGCTCTCGCCTCGTTCTCCGTTCTAGCCGCCGCTTCGTTGGCCCGGGCGGCCGGGGGTGAAGCGTTCACCGAAGCGGCTTCGGCCGGACCTGACTTTCAGGTGCAAGGGGAATACCGCTCGGTCGACGGCGACCCGAAATGGGGCGCCCACGTCATCGCGCTGGGCGAAGGCAAGTTCGACGTCGTCGGCTACCGGGGCGGGCTGCCGGCCGAAGGGTGGCAGCGCGGCGACGAACGCAAGCGCGGCACCGGCGAGTTGAAGGACGGCGTGCTAACCGCCACGGGGGACGATTGGCGCGGCACGATTCGCGACGGCGTCTTGACCGTCAGCGACACGGCTGGCAACAAGCTCGTCGCCCTGCGCAAGGAAGAACGCAAGAGCCCCACGCTGGGGGCGGCGGCTTCGTCGGGCGCGATCGTCCTGTTCGACGGCAGCTCGGCCGACAACTTTGTGAATGGCAAGTTGGTCGAAGGCAACCTGTTGGGCGCGACCGGCTGTGAAAGCAAGCAGAAGTTCAACGACCACACGCTGCACATCGAGTTCCGCACGCCGTTCATGCCCAAGTCGCGCGGCCAGGCCCGCGGCAACAGCGGCGTCTACATCCAAAGCCGCTACGAATGCCAGGTGCTCGATTCGTTCGGCCTGGAAGGTGAGAACAACGAGTGCGGCGGCATCTACAAGCAACAAGCGCCGGCCGTCAACGCGTGCCTGCCGCCGCTGGCGTGGCAGACGTATGACATCGACTTCAAAGCCGCTCGCTACGACGCCGACGGCAAGAAGACGCGGAACGCACGAGTGACCATTCGGCACAACGGTGTGCTGATCTACGACGATCTCGAGTTGACCGGCAGCACGCCCGGTCGCCATGCCGAGGGGAACTCGCCCGACGCGCTGTTCCTGCAAGATCACGGCAACCCGGTCGCGTTTCGTAACATCTGGGTCGTCGAGCGGTAATCGCCGACGATCCAACAGCGACGACGAGTGAAGTTTCCGCGAGGCGCAGGCACGAGACGCATGAGTCGAATCGTCACGTTCGGCGAGATCATGGGACGCCTGGCCGCGCCGGGTTTCCAGCGATTCCAGCAAGCGATGCCCGGCGCGATGGAAGTCACCTTCGCCGGGGCCGAGGCGTCGATCGCCGTCTCGATCGCTTACCTGGGTGGCGAGGCGGCGTTCGTGACCGCGCTGCCGCGGCACGCGCTGGCCGACGCCTGTGTGGCGGACTTGCGCTCGCTGGGGGTTGACACTCGCCACATCGTGCGGACGCCGACCGGTCGGCTGGGGCTGTACTTTCTCGAGCACGGCGTCAACCAACGGGCCGGCCAGGTGATCTACGATCGCGAAGGCTCGTCGGCCGCGGTCACGCCGGCCAGCGCGTATGACTGGCCGGCGATCCTGGACGGGGCCGAGTGGTTCGTCATCTCGGGCATCACGCCCGCCATCTCGCGCAATGCCGCCGAAGTGGCCCGTACGGCCATGCAAGAGGCGAGCCAGCGCGGCGTGAAGGTCGCCTGCGACATGAACTATCGAAGCAAGCTCTGGAATTGGGAGCCGGGGCTCAAGCCGCGCGAGCTGGCCACAAGGACCATGCGCGAGTTGCTGCCGCTGGTCGATCTGTTCGTCGGCGGCCCGGAAGACGCGGAACAGATGTTGGGCCTGACTGGCACGTCCGACAACACGGCGCTGGTGCGCGAGATCGTCCGCGCGTTTCCTCGCATCAAGCGAGTGGCCATGACGGTGCGTGAAACCGTTTCCGCGGCGCACACCCGATTCGGCGGCTTGCTGTACGAAGCCGGCGCGGGCCAGGTGTTTCACGGAACCGAGACGGGGCAACTTTACGACGTGCCGCAAATCGTCGATCGGCTGGGGGCTGGCGACGCCTTCACGGCCGGGTTGATCTTCGCGCTGACCACGCCCGAGCTGGCCGCGCCGCATACGGCCGCCCGCTTCGCCACAGCGGCGGGTTGCCTGGCCCATTCGATCGCCGGCGATTTCAACTACACCACGCGCGGCGAGATCGAAGCGTTGATGACCGGCACGGCCTCGGGCCGCGTGCAACGGTAACTCGCGGTGAGGACTCGTCACTATCGAGGGGTAACCCCGGTTGCTCGCCAACCGATGTTGCGCAGCAACAAGAGGCATCGAGCGCCGCGGTCGACAAGAAGCAGGTCACGCCCGCAATCAGCGTTCGCCCGGTGCCTCTTGCGGGCTTCGCCCGCCCCGGTTGACGAGCAACCGAGGCTACCCAGAGATTTGTCTCGTCCGCTCGCCTCGCTATCTCGAACTCACGCGCGCCGCCTATTCCTTTTTCTCGGCGTTGTGCAGCGGGGCGAGCGTCTTGAGCCGCTGCTCGATTTTGATTTCGCGCATCGTCCCTTCCAGGATCGTCGCCGGATTGAACGACGGCGGCGTCGAACGGGGCGGGAACTCCTTGAAGGTCGTGGCGAACTTGAAGACGTCATCCATCACGCCGTACATGCTGCCCACGTGGTTAAGCTGCCAATCCCAGAATGTGTTCGACGTGATGTCGGCCCGCTCGAACGGATCCTGGAACAGGTTGAAAATCTTCTGCAAGCGCAGCTTGGTGAACGGCTCGGCCCAGACTTGCATCGTCCCCTGGGCGCGTTGCTCCTCGAAGACGTACTTGTAGGCCCCCTGACGCATGGCGACCAATTGGCCGTCGTCGTCGGCATAGAAGAACTTGTCGCGGGCACTCTTCACGCCGTTGTTCTTGCCCACGGTTCCTTCGACCGAGGTGAGGAACTTCGACTGGTTGTAGCCGTCGAGATGGACTTGGTAGCTGATGCCGTTGGCGGTGTATCCTTGCTTGAGCTTGCCGGCAATGTCCGACTCGCCGGCAATCGCGCACAACGTGGGAATCCAGTCGTTGTGGCTCATCAGCTCGTTGGTCACCGTGCCGGGCTTGATGTGTCCGGGCCAGCGGACCAGGCACGGCACCCGGAACGCCCCTTCCCAATTGGTGTTCTTTTCCGAACGGAACGGCGTCATCGCACCGTCGGGCCAGGTGTTCATGTGCGGGCCGTTGTCGCTGGTGTAGAGCACCAACGTGTCGTTCGCGATGCCCAACTCGTCAAGCGCCGTCAGGATCGCGCCGATCGTTTCGTCGTGCTCGATCATGCCGTCGATGTACTCGCTGTCGCCGTGCGTGTATCGGCCGCGATGTTCCTGGCGGACGTGGGTGCGCAGGTGCATGCGCGTCGAGTTGTACCAGCAGAAGAACGGCTGGCCGGCCTTGTGCTGCCGCTTGATGAAATCGATCGCCGCGGCCGACGTTTCATCGTCGATCGTTTCCATCCGCTTCTTGGTCAGCGGGCCGCTGTCTTCGATCGTCTGCTTGCCCACGCGGCCAAAGCGCGGATCGACCGTCGGATCGTCGCGGTCGGTGGCCTTGCAGCGCAGCACGCCCCGCGGCCCAAACTTGGCCAGGTAGGCCGGGTCCTTGGGATAATCCGGCAGCTCGGGCTCTTCCTCGGCGTTCAAGTGGTACAGGTTGCCAAAGAACTCGTCGAAGCCATTCACCGTCGGCAGCGATTCGTTCCGGTCGCCGACGTGGTTCTTGCCAAACTGCCCGGTGGTGTAGCCCAAGTTCTTGAGCAGCCCGCCGACCGAAGGATCTTTCTGGTTCATCCCCATCGGCGCGCCCGGGAAGCCGACCTTGGTCAGCCCGGTGCGCAGGCCGTGTTGTCCGGTCAGAAACGCGGCGCGCCCGGCCGTGCATGATTGCTCGCCATAGTAGTGCAGAAACCGCATCCCCTCGGTGGCCAGCCGGTCGATGTGCGGCGTGGTATAGCCCATCAGGCCGTCGCTGTAGGCGCTGACATTCGCAATGCCGATGTCGTCGCCAAAGATGACCAGGATGTTCGGCTTGTCGGCGGCCTGCGCCACCGTGACGGCGACGCTCGCCACCCACGTCAGGGCGACTAGTTTGATCATCGTGGACCAGCGAATGGCGTTGCAGTGGCTCATGGCAGTCTCCCCCAGCGGTATCTCAATGAATCAAAACCTACGAGCAGATAATCCTTGGCGGCCTGAACGGGTTCCTCGATAAGCGGCTTGAAGTCTAGTTCCACCGCACGGCCGCCACAACGAAAAACGTGATCAGTTCGCCCCGCATGGTGGAACGTGCGCTAGGGCAATGTTATTGTTTTGCTCACATCATTTGATCGCCCGCGCATAACCTTGGTTGTGAAAGCCGTCGCATGCCCCCACCGCCCAACAATCGTCGCGCGTTACTTCTGGCCGTGGTCGGTAGCACGGTGGGCACGACCATCGAGTGGTACGACTTTTTTCTCTACGGCGCGGCCGCGGCGCTCGTCTTTCCGCAAGTCTTCTTCCCGGAACAGACGGAATTCATCGGCCAGATTTCGGCCTTCGGCACGTTCACGGTTGGTTTCCTCGCCCGGCCATTGGGGGGCGTGATCTTCGGTCGGATGGGGGATCGCAGCGGACGCAAAGCCGCGCTCGTCGCGACCTTATTGCTGATGGGGATCAGCACGCTGCTAATCGGCTTTCTGCCGTCGTACCGACAAATTGGCGCACTCGCGCCGCTGGCGCTGGTCGCGCTGAGGTTCATGCAAGGGATCGGTGTCGGCGGCGAATGGGGTGGCGCGGTGCTGTTGGCGCTCGAAAGCGGGCATCGCGGCCGGCGCGGCTTGCTGGCCAGTTGGCCGCAGGTCGGCGTGCCGATCGGCTTGCTGCTGTCGACCGGCGCGCTGTACGCATGCGAACGGGCGCTGACTCCGGAACAGTTGATCGAGTGGGGCTGGCGGCTGCCGTTCTTTGCCAGCGCGCTGTTGATCCTGGTCGGCTTTCTGATTCGCTCGTTCGTCACCGAGTCCCCGCTGTTCGCCGAGGTCAAGGCGCACCACGAAGTGGCCCAGACACCGCTGCGCGAAGTGCTGCGCACCAACTGGAAAGAGATCGCCCTGGGGGCGGGCAGCCGACTGAGCGAGAACTCGGTCTTTTATCTGTTCGCAACGTACCTCCTGACCTACGGCAGCAATGTTCTCGACGTGCCGCGGAACATCACGCTGGCCAGCGTCAACGTGGCGGCGGTCGTGGCCTGTGTGACCATTCCGCTGTATGGCTGGTTGTCCGATGTCTGGTCGCGCAAGTCGCTGTACCTGACCGGAAATGTGTTACTGATCGTGCTGGCGTTGCCTTACTATGCGCTGCTCGACACGCGGGAACCGCTGGCGATCATGGTGGCGACCGGCGTCATGCTGGGCATCGTCCACGCCATGCTCTACAGCGTGCAGGCGGCGCTGATTCCCGAGCTGTTCTCGACCCGGCTGCGCTACACCGGCGCGTCGCTGACCTATCAGATCGCCGGGCCGTTCGCGGGTGGGCTCGCGCCGATCGTGGCCACGACGCTGTCGTATCACTTCCCGGAAAGCTACTGGCCGATCGCGGTTTACATCGCGCTGTTGGCGGTGATCTCGTCCCTGTGCATCCATTTTCTCAGCGAAACATCGCACAAGGATATCAGCGGTTAGTTGCTCTTGCCCCTGCACAAGAATAATTTGAACCGCAAAGACGCAAAGGGCGCGAAGGAAATGCCAAGGACTTAATCGCAGAGAACGCAGGGGGCGCGGAGAAAGGAATTGTTCTTCTTCTCTGCGACACTCTGCGTTTCAAATGGTTTTCTTGGCGTCCTTTGCGTCTTTGCGGTTCAAAATGTTTTTAGACCGAGCGCCGTAGCGTCGCGTTGCGCCAGCACCCAGTCGACCACGCGCCAATCGAGCCAGCGCCGATCGGGGTCCACGCCGCCGCGAGCGATAAAGCCCAGGTGCCCGCCGCGCTCGGTCATGTGCAACTGCACCGCACTGGGAAGCGTCAGCCGGTCGAAATCGTCGGCCGCGACCATCGGATCGTCGCGCGACGCCACGATCAGCGTCGGCAGTTGAATCCTGGCGACCAACGGCCCCGCGCTGCACTGGGCGTAATAGTTCTCGGCCGTGCCAAAGCCGCTGACCGGCGCGGTGTACACGTCGTCAAAGTCCCACACGCTGCGCGGCTCGCGCGCGAACTGGGCCGGTGGCGGATCGGCGACCAGTCGCGCCAATTCTCGCAACATCTGTCGCAACTGCCGCGCGAAGTAGCGGTCATACCCCCGCCGCAGCCCCACCTGCAACCCGCGACAACAGCCCGCCAGGTTGATCGGCGGACAGACGGCCACGGCGCTGTCCAAGTTGCCGACCGGCCGCGCGCCGATCTCGCCCAACAGTTTCAACGTGATGTTGCCCCCGAGAGAGAACCCAACCAGCGTCAGCGGCGCATCGGGACAAAACGCGGCAACGCGCTCGATCGCCGCGGCCGCGTCGGCCGAGCGCCCGCTGTGATAGGGCAACCGCGCCAGGCCCGCCCCCGCGCCGCAACCGCGCAGATCGAGCCGAAAGGTCCGCACTCCGCGGGCGTTGAGCTTGTCGGCGATGCGGCACATGTACCCGCTTTGATGGCTGCCACACAGTCCGTGCATCAACAGCACGACACGTTCACCCGGACGCCACTCGGCCGGCTGGTCATCGTGCAGCACGATCGTGTCGCCGTCGTCGAGCGCGACACGGTGCTGAACGGCCCGATAGGGGACCGCGTGTCCCGGCAGATAGACGCCGGCCAGCGTCTGGGCATGCGCGCCGCGCAACCAGGGATGAGGCTCGAATGGAGGCAAGTTGGCGGGGTTCATGGTTCCGAAGCCCAACGTGTCGGAGGATGCGGTTATAATACCCGTCCTGGTCAATAAACCGGAGAGAACCCCTGTTTAGAAAAGCGACGGTGCTGGTGACGATCTTGTTGCCGAGGACGTAGACTGCCCTTTCGACCGTCAAAGGTATTCGCCAGCGTATGGAAAAACGAAACGCCACCCACAACCTGTTCGACCCTCGACAGGGCGGACAGGCCATTCGCACGGAACGCCTCGACCCGAGGCGCAAATCGTTCGAGCCCGCCCGCACGAATTACTTTTCGGTCTACCTGATCGAATCTGGCAGTGGGACCGTTTGGGCGGACGCTTCCCAGTTCAGTTTTGGCCCGAATGAGTTGCTGTTTTTTGTCCCCTACCAGCACCTTCGGTTCGCCGCCGGCGCGCCGATATGCGGAGAGTTGGTACAGTTTCACGCCAACTTTCTGTGCGTCGAGACGTTCCACGCCGAAGTCGGTTGCAGTGGCGTCTTGTTCAATGACCTCTATGGCACTCCCGTGGTCAAGTTGAAAGGGCCGGCCAAGTCGGCCATCAAGAATCTGATCGACCGCATCCAACAGGAAGACGACAAGCGTGAACTCGCCTACGGCGAAGTCATGCTCGCTCATCTGAAGGTCTTGCTCGTCCTCGCCACGAGGCTCAAGTCACCCCAGGCGGCCGCGTGCGCGCCGGGGCCGGACCTCCGGCAGCCCATTCTGGCGGAATTGCGCGAGCTGATTGAGCAGAACTACCGCACGCTGCACTCGCCCGCCGACTACGCCAAGCGGCTGCACGTTACCGCCAAGACGCTCGGCAGGGTCGTGCGCGAGCAGCTGGGAACAACGCCAACCGATCTGATCCGCAACCGCGTCCTGATCCACGCCAAGTGGCAACTGCTCCACACGCTGAAGCCGGTGAAGGAGATTTCCCGGGAGCTTGGCTTTAGCGACGAACTGTATTTCAGCCGCCTGTTCAAGAAGGCGACCGGCTATTCGCCGACGTTCTTTCGCGAGTTCGAGACGGAAATCCGGGGCGGGAGCAATTTGTCCATGCCTTCGGGCCATGCGCCCATTCTGCCTGCCGCCGCGGCTTCCGATACTTGAACCATGGCGGCGGACGAACCGGGATGTACCGAGGAATCTCCGCTCGCGTGGCTCTCGTGGAGGAAGAAAAATGGGCGTGCTGAAGCTTTTCGAACTGGCCTCCCGGATGGACCACGTGGGCGTGGCCGTCACGCGAGTCGGCTTGATCGTCGTGCTGCTCTGGATTGGTGGATTGAAGGCGTTTCGCTACGAAGCGGACGGCATCGTGCCGTTCGTCGCCAACAGCCCATTCATGAGCTTCTTTTACGCCGACGGCGAGAACTACAAGACCCACAAGAACCCGGAGGGGGTGCTGAACGCCGAGAATCGAGCTTGGCACGAAGCGAACCACACCTACGAGTTCGCCTATGGCCTGGGGACCGTGATTGTCCTGTACGGCCTGCTGCTCTGCCTGCATCCCTGGCTGCCCCAGGCCGCGGCGCTGGGTAGCTTTCTGGTCTTCGTGATGTCGCTCGTCACGCTGTCGTTCTTGATCACGACTCCGGAATGTTGGGTTCCCGCGCTGGGCGACGCCCAGCACGGCTTCCCCTATTTGAGCGGCGCCGGGCGGCTGGTCGTCAAGGACGCGATTATGATGGGTGCGGCCCTGGTGACGATGGCGGATTCGGCGAAGGCGTACCTCCGAAAGCGGGCCGCGGCCGTCATGCTGTCAAAGGCCGCCGTGACTGAGAATCGGACGACCCTGGCGAGCGCGTGAAAGCGAAAGGACCAACAATGACTACCGACGAACCGCTCCGACCGATTGATCCGGGCGTTCGCATCGGCCATGTCCATTTGAAGGTCGCCGACCTGGAACGGGCGCTGCGGTTCTATTGCGGCGTTCTCGGCTTCGAGTTGACCCAAAGGTACGGTACCCAGGCGGCATTCGTTTCGGCGGGCGGCTACCACCACCACATCGGACTGAACACCTGGGAGAGCCTGGGCGGGTCGCCCCCGCCGCCGGGGACGACGGGCCTGTACCACACCGCCATTCTGTACCCAACTCGCGGGGCGCTGTCCGCTGCGCTGCATCGCGTGTTGGCCGCGGGAATCTCGCTCGACGGAGCCAGCGATCACGGCATCAGCGAGGCGCTGTACCTGCGTGACCCGGACGACAACGGCGTGGAACTGTATTGGGATCGCCCCCCGGAAGCATGGCCGCGGACGCCACGGGGCGAATTAGCGATGTTCAGTCGGCGGCTCGACCTGAACGGGTTGCTCAAGGAAGTCAAGGCGCACCAGGACGTCCCGGCGGTCGGTGAAGGGCCACGGGACGGGTGACAAACCGCGGCAACAACGATGGCAACGAACGACGAACTGAAGGTGGAGTGGTGATAAAGGCAATCATCTTTGATCTCGATAACTGCCTCTGTGCCGCCGATGCAGCCGGACGGCAGTTGCTCGAAGCGGTCTTCGCGGTAATTCGAAGCACGAATGACGGCACATACTCCGCGGCCGAAGTCTCTGCCATCATTGGTGATCTGTGGCGTCAGCCCTTGAATGTTGTCGCCGAGAAATATCAGTTTCCTCCTGAGATGCGGGCGGCGGCTTGGGCTGCGTATGCTCGCGCGGAAGTATCCGGCCAGATGGCAGGCTGCGCCGACATCCCTACGGCCGCGCCGACTTATGACAGAGAGCATTCCCGATGAAATTCTTCCGCTATCGTCGCCCTTCGTTGAAGACCCTGCTCGGCGTCACCAAAGCCAAGAAGCGAATCAAAAAAGACCTGGGCATCACGGCCCTGCTCAAGCCGCTCCGTTGGTGGCCGAACAAGAAGCGGCAGCTCAAGCGGGAGATCGGCTATGAGTCCGAGGCCGGGCGATTGATTCGAGATGGATTGCCAAAGGCGGGTGGTGGGTGCTTGTTGGTCCTGATCGGAGTCGTCATGCTGACGGGCGTGGCGTGGGCCGTGGCATGATCTTTTTGACGGCAGGAGCCTCTCGATGAACCAGCTTAACGAGCCCGAACACAACAAGCCCCCCACTCACGAACAGATACGAAAGGTGCTCGCCCAGGCCATGAGCGAACTGCTCACTGGCGAGCATCCTGGCCCGCAATCGTTCCGCCCGAAACCAACCAAGAAGGCCAGCTCACTTTACCCGCTCAAGCTCACCAAGCAGCAGTGAGAGAGTCTTGTCTCCTGCACCCGGCTCAGCCTGAGATTCAAGAAAAGGATCGAGGCCGCAAGTGACGGCATGCAGGTCGTGTCATTCACGATGAAGGAACTCAACCAGTTGAACGACGAGATCGGCACGGCCGCGGTTTACGCACCGAGCCCCCACAAGAAGAGGTTGCTTTCGGTCCTGAACAAGATCGGCGTGTTTTTGGAGGAGGCCAGCGACTCAACCCTGGGGAACGAATCTCCGCAAGCCAAGTCCCAATCATCCGGCGTGTTTCAATTCAAGATCACCCTGCTTGGCTCCAAGCCGCCGATCTGGCGGCGAATTCAGGTTCAAGACTGCACGCTCGACAGACTGCATGACCACATCCAGACGGCAATGGGCTGGACCAACAGCCATCTTCACCAGTTCGAGATCAAAGGGAACCGATACGGCAATCCCGAACAACTCGACGACGGCTTCGATGACTTCGAGTGTGTCGATTCCACCAAGACAAAGCTCCATGACATCCTGCCCCGAAAAGGGAAAGCCTTCCGGTTCAAATACGAATATGACTTCGGCGACGGCTGGGAACACGAAATCCTTTTCGAGGGCTGTCCGCCCGTCGATCCCAAAGCCAAGTACCCGCTCTGCCTGGCAGGCGCGCGTGCCTGTCCACCCGAGGATTGCGGCGGCATCTGGGGCTATTACGAGCTTCTCGAAGTCATCCGCGATCCGAAGCACGAGGATCACGAGAATCGGTTGGAATGGATCGGCGGCTCTTTTGACCCAGAGGAATTCGATCCGCAGAAGACCTCGAAGGAAATGAAACGCGGGCTGCCGGATTGGCGCTCATAGCGACTGGAATTTACCAATGCCTGTGATCTTGTCCGAAGAAAACGATGCCCGAGGCCGAAGTTAGGCTGCGGCTTGCGTTTCACCTGCTCTCGTAAAGACGGCCCGTAGAGAAACACGTCCTGGCCAGCGACCACACGCACCGGGGACGCCCCCCCTCGCACGTCGAATCAAGGCCGCTGGTCTGCTTCTCGATTGCGGTACGGGCGGTCTTGTTCAAAGAACCCCTCGGCAAGCCGTGACCGGCGTGTCGTGCCCGTCATCGTACTCAGGGCCAAGAATCGTCACTTTTCTTCGGGAAAGACGAGCAAGCTCAAGCCCCCCAACGAGGGCGTGCCTGTCGATCGCGACGTGCCGACAGTTTTACCAGTGAAACTGGTGCGGCTCCGCCACGGGGGACGCGCGTTTGCGGCCGAAGCCCGGCGTTGGTTTGACTTTCGCTCGGCCAGCGTACACATTGCAAGCCGCGACTTTGGTTGCGCCTGCCCCCCTGCTACCCGCCTTTCCCTTTGCGAGTCATCCATGCCCACTCCTTATTCCTGTGTTCGTCGCGCGCCCCGTTGGTTCGTTGGTTTGATGTCGCTGACTCTGGCGATTGTCCCCCTGGCCGCCGGCGCGTTGGCCGCCGAGCCGGTCGCCCCGCCGCCGGGCTTCACCGCGCTGTTCAACGGCCAAAACCTGCAGGGTTGGTACGGCTGGTCCACGCGCGACCCGGCGGACCTCTGGGGGATGAGCGACGAGGAAAAAGCCAAGTACAAGCAGCAATCGATCGAGGGTGGCCTGCTTAACAAGAAGGGCGAACCACTGAACGATCACCTGAACGCCCACTGGAAAGTTGAAAACGGCGAGCTGGTGAACGACGGGCACGGGCTCTACCTGACGACTGACAAGGACTACGGCGACTTCGAGCTGTTGCTCGAGTACAAGGCCTTGCCCTTGGGTGACAGCGGCGTCTACCTGCGCGGCACGCCGCAAGTGCAGATTTGGGACACCACGAACGGCGATCCGCGCGGCCTGGGCCAGGACAAGGGCTCGGGAGGTCTGTGGAACAACCGCAAGGGTTCGCCCGGCAAGGATCCGTTGAAGAAAATGGATAAGCCACTGGGCGAGTGGAACAGCATGCGGATCACCATGATCGGCGAGCGTGTGACCGTCGCCTTGAACGGTGAAGTGGTGGTTGACAACGCGCCCTTGGAGAACTTCTTTGCCAATCGCAAGACCGGCTACCTGGCCTATGGCAAGCCCGGCGCGACCAGCAGCGACGCTTCGGCCGCGAAGGCGCCGAACGGCTTCATGCTCGACCCGGTCTACGCCAAGGGGCCGATCCAACTGCAAACCCACGGCAGCGAGATTCGCTGGCGCAACGTCTTTGTTCGTGAAATCAGCGGCGACGAAGCAAACAAGATTCTCGCCGCGCGCGACGCCGACGGCTACGTCGAATTGAACAACGGCAAGGATCTGAGCAACTGGCAAGGAGCGGTGAACAATTACGAAGTGCTCGACGGCGCGATCGTCTGCAAGCCCGGCAAGGGGGGCGACCTGCTGACCAAGGACGAGTACGAAGACGTCCTGATCCGCTTCGAGTTCAAGCTGCCGCCGGCCGGTAACAACGGCATCGCGCTGCGCACGCCACTGGGCAAACATTCGGCGGCCGATGGCCTGGAAATCCAGGTCATCGACAGCGATGGTTACAACGCCAAGGCCAAGACCCCGCTGTTGCCGTATCAGTACCACGGCTCGCTGTACCACTGCGTCGGCGCCAAGCACGGCTATCTGCGGCCGGTGGGCGAGTGGAACTTTGAAGAGATCGAAGTCCGCGGCCAGAAGATCAAGGTCACGCTCAACGGAACCAAGATTCTGGATGTGGACATCGATTCGTTCGACCGCAGCCAGATCGCGCACCCGCCCAAAGGGCTCGACAATCGCAAGGGGTTCGTCGGCTTCGCCGGTCACAGCGACCCGGTCGCGTACCGCAGCTTCAAAGTCAAAGCGTTGTAAAACGCCACGCCAATCGGCCACTAACAGGTTTCGAGTCAGCTTGGGCACTCGCCGCGCGCCGCGGCGTGCCTTGGTTGATTGCGCAAATCGGTAAGTCAGTCGTAGGATACGCACCCCGGTGCGTACCAAGAATTAAATCCGGTTCATCGGTACGCACGGGGTGCGTACCCTACAGGAAACTAGGAACAACGCGATGAAGCGCTGGGGCATCTTGTTGACGGTCGTCACTCTCGTAGCGGTCGCCGGCTCGGCGCACGCGGCCACCATCATTCATGCCGGCCGGTTGATCGACGGGCGGAGCGATCAGCCGAAGACGCGGCAGTCGATCGTGATCGAAGGGGATCGCATCACGCGCGTCGTCGACGGTTACCTGGAACCCGGCCCGGACGACAAGCTGATTCAATTCACCGACCGGACGGTGATGCCTGGCCTGATGGACATGCACACCCATCTGCAATCGCAGCACTCGAAAGATTCGTATACCGAGCGGTTCTTCATGGACCAGGCCGACTACGCCCTGCGCTCCACGCATTTTGCCCGCGTGACGCTGATGGCGGGCTTTACCACGGTGCGCGATCTGGGGGACAACGGCGTCAACTCGATTGCGCTGCGCAAAGCAATCGATCAGGGCTGGACGCCCGGGCCGCGCATCTTCACCTCGGGTAAATCGCTGGCCACCACCGGCGGGCACGCCGATCCGACCAACTCGCTGCGGGGCGACTATCGCCGCGATCCGGGCCCGCTCGAAGGGGTGATCAACGGCGCCGACGACGCCCGCAAGGCCGTGCGCCAGCGCTACAAGGACGGCGCCGATCTGATCAAGCTGACCGCTACCGGCGGCGTGCTGAGCCTGGCGGCCAGCGGGCAGAATCCGCAGTTCACCGACGAGGAGCTGCGGGCCGTGGTCCAGACGGCCAAGGATTACAACATGATCGTGGCCGTTCACGCCCACGGCACCGAAGGGATGAAGCGCGCGGTCCTGGCCGGGGTCGACTCGATCGAGCATGGCACGTTCATGACCGATGAAGTGATCGCGCTGATGAAAGAACGCGGCACGTGGTGGGTGCCGACCAACCTGGCCGGCAAGTGGGTGGCCGAGAAGGCCAAGGAGCCGGGCTATTTTCCCGAGATCGTCCGCCCCAAGGCCGCCGCCATCGGGCCCGTGATTCGCGAGACGTTTGCCAAGGCCTACACGGCCGGCGTGAAGATCGCCTTTGGCACTGACTCGGGCGTGTCGCCCCACGGGCAGAACGCCGAAGAGTTCGAGTTGATGGTCGCCGGCGGCATGCCCCCAATGAAGGCCATTCAATCGGCCACGATTCAAGCGGCCCGGCTGCTGCGCATCGATGACCGCTTGGGAACGATCGAAGCCACGAAGATCGCCGACATCATCGCCGTCGAAGGCGATCCGCTGGCCGACATCAGCAAGATGCACAAGGTCGTGTTCGTGATGAAGCAAGGCGCCGTATTCAAGTCACCTTAAGCCACTGGTTTTAACGAGACACGCTATGCAATCTGTTCGCGGATTCATCCTGGGCGGGCTGTTCCTGTGGGGCGCGATCGCGCCGGTCGGTTCGGCCAGCGCCGCCGAGATCGCCATCCTGACCGCCGACAACTGGAACGCCTGGGTGCCAGCCGGCAAAGAGGTCGACGCCATCTACGGCGACATCGTCATCCGCAATGACAAGCTGGTGGCGGTCATCGCCCAGCCGTTGGTCACACGCAACGCCAACATGACGGTCAAGAACGTCGGCGGCTGTCTGCTCGATTTCACTACGCGCGAAGGACAGAACGACCAGCTCGGCGCTTGGTATCCACTGGGCAAGGCCGCCAATTGGCGCACGGTTACCACGACCCCCGCCGTCAGCGAGCAGTCGCCAACCGCCAAGGCCGAACGGATCGTCGTCCGCGTCGGCGCGGTGATCCAGGAAGGGAAACTGACCGCCGAAACCACCTACGAGTTGGCCGACGGTGACGGCCGACTGGCCGTGACGACTACATTCAAGAACTCGACTGACAAGCCGATTGACTACGACGCGGCCGACGAGATTCGCGCCGACGGGACTGTGTACACCAAAGGAACCGCAGGCGCGCTCGCCTGGAACTATGACCGCTGGTGGAACGCCGCGTATGGCGTGATCATCGACCAGCCCGAAGGGAATAAGCCGTCGGCCACCAGCCGCAAGTTGTCGATCCCGGCCGGAGGCACGGCCGCAATTGCGCGGCACGTCTACGTGGCCAGCGACTTGAACCAGTTGCTGCAAGTGGCCGGCGCGGCCAACGAACCCGGCGCGAAGCCCGCCGTCATCACCGTCACCGACGAGGCGGGCAAGCCGCTGGCCGGCGCTTACGTCGAGTTGAAGCAAGACGACAAGGTCATCGCCGCGGGCAAGACGGGATCAGACGGCATGTTTATCGCCTCGCTCACGGCGCCGGCCAAGGCCAGTGTGTCGTCACCGCATCATGGCGAGCGGACGCTCGAAGTCACCGCCGGCGGCCAACACGCAGTCAAGCTCCCCACGGCCGGCACCGTGGTGGCATCAGTCACCAATCAAGCCGGCGGGCCGATTCCCTGCAAGGTCCAGTTCCGCGGCGCGGGCGACACCAAGAACCCGAACTTCTTCGACAAGTCGGGCGAGCACGCCGTCGGCAATTTGTACTACTCGCACACCGGCGCGTTCCGGTTGGAGTTGCCGCCGGGCAAGTACGACTGCACGGTTAGTTACGGCCCCGAGTACGACATCGTCGAGCAGCAGCTTGAAGTCCTGGCCGGCTCCGAAACCCGGCTGAGCGCCAAGCTGATTCGCACGGTCGACACCCGCGGCTGGGTGAGCGGCGATTTTCACAACCACGCCAGCCCGTCGGGGGACAACATTTCGAGCCAATACGGCCGGGTGTTGAACCTGCTGTGCGAGCACGTGGAATACGCCCCCTGCACCGAGCACAACCGCATTTCGACCTACGTGCCGCACCTGAAACGGCTGGGAGTCGAGCACCTGATGGGCACCTGCACTGGCATCGAGCTGACCAGTTCGCCGTTGCCGCTGGGACACATGAACTCGTTCCCCTTGCACATGCACGACCACACGCAAGACAACGGCGCGCCGCTGCCCGACGCCGATCCCCAGGCGCAGATCGAACGACTGGCCCTGTGGGACAATCGCAGCGAAAAGCTCGTCCAGCAGAATCATCCCGATCTGGGCTGGCTGCTGTTTGACAAGAACGGCGACGGCAAGCCGGACGAGGGTTATCAGCGCGTTCTGGCGCACATGGACGTCGTCGAGGTCCACCCGCCGCAGAACATCTTCAAGCCGGCCCTGATCGATGGCAAAGACGGCCAGAAGAACAACACCATCTTCAACTGGCTGCAACTGCTGAACCAGGGCGCGCGCGTGCCGGGCGTGGTCAACACCGACGCCCATTACAACATTCACGGCTCGGGCTGGCTGAGGAACTGGATCGAATGCCCGACCGACGACCCGGCCAAGATCGAAGTGCTGGACATTGTCCACGCGGCCGAGCATGGCCATATCGTGATGTCGAACGGGCCGTTTCTGGAAGTGAACCTACAAGCGGCCCAGCCCGGCCCACGCTCGCAAGGGACCGCCGGCGACGACATCGACGCGCCGACTGGCAAGGCGACCTTGTCGGTGCGGGTGCAGTGCGCCAACTGGCTGGACGTCGACCGAGTCCAGGTGTTCATCAACGGCGCGCCGCAGCCTGAACTGAACTTCACGCGCAAGTCGCACCCCGACATGTTTGGCTCGAAGGTAGTCAAGTTCGAGCAGAAGATTCCGCTCGCGCTCAAGAGCGACGCGCATGTGATCGTGGCCACGATCGGCGAGCAGTCCAAGCTGGGGCACGTGATGGGCCCCGAGCACGCCAAGACGCCGCCGGTCGCCGTGTCGAACCCGATCTACGTCGACGTGGACGGCCAAGGCTTCAAGCCGAACCAAGACACGCTCGGCGCGCCCTTGCCGGTGAAATCGCCCGGCTCGAAGAAGTGAGTTGCGAGGGGAAGCGATTAGCCGTTAGCGATTAGATAGGACGCAGATCGCGCACCCCGTAGGCCACGCGGCATCCACCATCACCGAGCCAGCGTCAACCCTTCTCCCCCCGGGAGAAGGTGGCCGAAGGCCGGATGAGGTTCCACTCGCCACCTCGAATCGCGCCAGCCTGACGCGTGACCCTCATCCGTCGGCTACCGCCGCCACCTTCTCCCGGTGGGAGAAGGGTTCCTGCCCCGAATCGCGCCAGCCTGACGCGCTGAGGTGCCACCGACCACGGACAAACACGTGCTTCGCGTCTTTGCCATAGGTATACTGTCCCCCGTATTGTATCGCTCGCCTTATCAATCACGCCCACGCTTGAGAGATTGCCATGAATCCACGCCCTGAACTTGATCGTCGTTCGTTTCTGGCTGGTGCTTCGTTGCTGGCTGGCGCCGCGGCCGCCGCGTCGACGCGCCCGTTGTGGGCCGCTCCGTCGGCGAGTGACACCTCGTACCCGCTGGCCGGCCGGCTCTACAAGACGCTCAAGGTCGGCATGATCAAGGTCCCCGGCACGCTGACCGATAAGTTCAAGGCGGCGAAAGCAGCCGGCTTTCAAGGGGTCGAAATGGCCGCGCCAGGCATGGACGTGGCCGAGACGCGAAAGGCGATTGCCGAGTCGGGCTTGCCGGTCGACGGAACCGTTTGTGGTTCGCACTGGCAGATTCGTCACACCAGCGCCGACCCGGCCACCCGGGCTCAGGCGCTCAAGGATTTACAGACCGCACTCCGCGATACGCACGCCGTCGGCGGCCACAGCGTGCTGCTCGTCGTCGGCAAGGGAGAAGACGGACCCGAGCAGGAAATCTGGCAACGCTCGGTCGAGAACATCGCCAAGGCGGTGCCGCTGGCCGCTGAGTTGGGCGTGGCGATTGTCATCGAGAACGTCTGGAACCAGTTCCTCTATGACCATACCGGCGGCGCGACTCAGACGGCCGACAAGTACGTGAAGTACGTCGATGAGTTTCACTCCCCCTGGGTCGGCATGCAGTTCGACATTGGCAACCACTGGAAGTACGGCAGCATGGGGGACTGGATTCGCCAGCTCGACAAACGCGTGCTCAAGCTCGACATCAAAGGCTTCTCGCGCACGAACAACAAGTTCACGCCGATCGGCGAAGGGGACATCGACTACGCCGACGTCCGCAAAGCGCTCACCGAGATCAACTTCCACGGCTGGCTGGCGGCCGAAGTTGGCGGCGGCGATCTGAAAGAGCTGACGAGCATTGCCCAGCAAATGGACGTGGCGTTCGGGCTGTAACGCTCGGCCCGCCAGTCGCGGCGAGAGTGTTTTTCATTGCTATGTCGCATGCCGTTGCAGGCCGTCATTCCCGCGCAGGCGGGAATCTAGTGGTGACGGTGAGCGTCTAGATTCCCGCCTGCGCAGGAATGACGGTGAATTGGTTGTCGCCTGTTTACTGACTCATCTGCGCTCGTGGCGATCGAGTTCGCGCGCCACGTTGATACAACGCAAGGTCAATCTTCATTACGATCTCGTAGTCAAAAGATTACGTTGTAATCAAGGCCGTAATAAAACTCCGGCTCATGGTGGCAGCAGCGCGCCCGTCGATGACGAGTTCTTCATCCGCGCCTTCGTTGACATTGTTCGTTCCGCAAACCGCCGATAGTTTCCAACGCCACACGGAGCCCGGGCTGCCCCCTGGCGAGGAAAGGCCGGCGTATGCGGACGAGTTTGACAACAACGAGCGTTCCCCTCACCGAACATATGGCAACCGCGAAGCTGGACTGGTCGGGGTTCGACACTCCGGCGATCGATGACCGCGAGACAATCTTCAGCGACTGGCATCTGCTGAAGCGCTGGCGGCGGCAACTAGCGGGTTGTTTCTTTTGCCTGCCCGATACGGGCTGGTTGGGCCTGCGACCGTTGCGGACGCATATTGTCGTCTGCGGCCTGCCCCGATCCGGGACAACGCTGTTGCAGTTGATGTTGGAATACGCCCTGCCCCACGCGCGGCGATTTGGCCGCGAAGTTTCCGGGTGGCGCGCGGCGATGTACCGGCTGCGCAACCATCGGGTGATGATCTCGAAGGCGCCTGCCGACTTGCTCCGCCTGCATCGGTTGCACAACTTCTATCGCCAGCGGACGGCCCGGCTGCGCCCGATTGTGATGTTGCGCGACCCGCGCGACGCGCTGACCTCGTACCACGCCAAGACCGGCTCGCACCGTTACTTTGTCTCGCTGGACAAGTGGCGCAAGCACCGGGCCGCGCTGCTGCCCTTGCTCGACTCGCCCCGAGCGCTCGTGGTCCGCTACGAAGATCTAGTCACCGACACGGCGGGGGTGCAGCAGCGCATCGACTCCTATACCGGCGAGCCGACCGCGCGGAGCTTTGCCCACTTCCACCAGGAGCAACGCGCGACCGTCGATCTGTCGTCACTGAACGGGCTGCGCCCCGTCGACGACAACACGGTCCAGCGCTGGCAAAGCGCCGAGCACATCGCGCGGATCGAAGAGGTGTTACGAGAAGACCCGCAGTTCGGCGAGACCTTGATCGCGCTGGGTTATGAGTCGTCAACCGCCTGGATCGACGCCTGGCGGGCCGCGTCGTCGCGCAAGCGCAAGCCGCCGCGCTGAGTCGCATCCTCGGGTGAGTGTGACTCGTTGCATTCTCGCATCGGGGTGGCACGCCCGTCCTTTGGGCGTGGGGAAGCGCGTACCAGCCCCAACATTTGATCGGCAATTCACCACGCCCTGCGCTACGCTTGGGCGTGCCACCCTCGGCACGGACTTCGTAGCAACGACTTAATGTTGCACACTGTCGGCCGCGGCGCGTTCGAGCGCCGCCCTGATCTCGCGCTCGATCACTTCGGGCGGGTTCAACGGCTCAAGCGGGTCGTCGACCGGCGTCACGCGGTTGGTCGACTGGTCCCAATGGACCGGCCCGAATCGTCCCGGCTCGCTGTTGCCCAACAGCAAGTTCCCCATCGCGTCGTCCTGGTTGAAGTGCCAGAACTCGAAGGGGAAGTGGACAAAGCCACGCGCTTCGAGCAGGGCCGTGATCTCCAATCGGTTGCGCAGCGAGTCGGCGTCGACATACGGCGAACGCATGGGGGTCAGCTCGCTCATCTCCAAATACGGCTTGCCGCGCCAGACTTCCGTGCCGTCGTCGCGGCGAAAGACCGAAACGTCGATGGCCGAACCCGACATGTGCGTGCCGATCTTGGGAATATTGGCCACCAGGACAATGGCGCGGCGCGACAGCAGTTCGACCGACGGCAACTGGCCGCCGCACTCCCAGACGCACTTCCGCAAGATCGCGTCGAAGACCGCAGGCTTGCGGACCAATTGCCGCTGCATGTCGAGCGAGCGATAAGCGTCCTCGATCTTCAGCACCCAGCCGCGACGATTCATGTCGCGACCGGCCGCCACCACGCGCTCGACCAGGCTCTCGCGCATGTAGTACACCCGATCGAGTTCACCGGCAATCTTCGACGTCGAGAACAGCATCTCGACTCCGGCTGCTTGGGCGGCATCGCGCAGCGAGCCGAACCCTTCGCCGCACTCGCGCACCGGCCAAGGGAGAACGCGCTGGATCACTTCATAGCCGGCCTGCATCTGCTCGGCCCAATAGGCCCGCCGGGCGGCTTCGTCATTGGCAACCGTCATGATCTGCTTTCAGTTCGTGGCTTTGTTGTCGGCATTGCGCGCCCGTTCTTGTTCGGTGCGCTTTTGCACATCTTTCGGGTGTTTGGAAAACGACTCGAATACGTCGCCAATCACGCGATCGGCCAATCGCCCCAGCCCTTCCAACAGCAACGCCTCGGCCTCGGGTTTCAACGGCGAACGATTCGGCTCGTAGCCACCAACGGTGTACGCATCGGCCGTGGGAATATAACCGACGTTGCCGTTGGCGTAGCCCACGATGATCGGCACGGCGCGGTCGGCGATGGCTCGTTCGAGCTTGAATCCGTACTCGACCATCGGCTCGCCCGGCATCGTCAACAGCAGGTAAGGCCCCAGTTTCAGCGCCTGAATCTCGGCCTGGACCGGATGTTCTTTACCCGGCAGTTCGAGCGTCTGGTTGGCCACCCGCAATTGGTAAAACTCGGGGCGCTCGCGCAGCTGCTCGCGCGTGACGCTCAGCGCCAGGCTGCGCGCCACGGCCGAGCCCAAGTCGCGGCCGGCCCATTGAATGTCGGCTTCGTCCGCGCAGCGATAGGGATAGCCGGGTAGGTTGGGCCGGATGTCACCGGCGCAACCCTGCAGAAACAAGGCGCAGGTGCGCTGGGCGTAGGCGCCCTCGACGAATGTCTGGGCCTCGCCGGGGAAGTCAGCGCTCAGCTTGGGATAACCGTTCGGATAAGGGGGCGTCCCTTTGTCCCCCCAGGTAAAAAAGCAGGGGTGGCAGACGGCGTGCATCACCACGGCCAGCGGCGTTAGCGATCGGCCGTCGTCGAAGCGGAGCACCTTCACGCGCGGATCGTTCGGCCCCTCGGGATTCAATCGCACCACGGCGCGGCCATCGATCACCTTGCGACGATTGATGCCAAAGCCGATGCGATCCTCGCCATAGCCAATCGAGACGGGGCGCATCGCGCCGGCCGCCGCCTGGGCCGCTTCGACCAACTGTTCGACCAGCCGGCGTCCCCACAGCGGGTGCTCTGCAAAGCCCGGCCCCGAGTGATTGTGCGACGCGGCCACCAGAATGTTCGCCGCGGGCACCTTGATGGCTTGTTCGAGCCGGTCGCGCACCTGCTTGACCATGGGCTCCCACGCGCCGATGACGTCGAGCGTGACAATGGCGGCGCGGGTCTCGCCGTCGTCCAGCACCAGCACGCCCGCGCGCAACGGATCGCGCACGCCGGTCACTTCGCGTCGATGCCCGACCACGACCATGCCCGAGACGTCGCTGGGCGTGATGTCGACCTTGGCGCAGCCGGCGCGCAGATTCGATTTGACCGCAAAGGCACCGTCAGCCGGTTCGGCCCCCTGGGCCAGGGCAATCAGGCAGGGCCACAGCGCCAACGAAAGAACACGTGTGTTGAACATGAGAAGTGCTTTACGGAAAGAATGGGAACAAGGTTTTGATCTCGGCGGTCGACGGTTGCCGGCCGTATTCACAGATTTCGAAAGCTTCGGCATACTTCACGGCCCCCCCTTTTTCGGGGCCGTACCAGCGGTTCAGCGCGTCGCGATAGCGGTTCGCCTCGCCCGATTGGCGCTGGGTCCAGCGATCGCGCAGCCAGTCCTTGCGCGCCGCCTCGTCCGAGGCCGGCGGCACGTTGCGGACGTATTCTTCGCTGCCGCTGGCCCCCCCTTCGTAGTGCTGGGACGGCATTTCGTGAATGGCGGTCAGCTTCAAATCGAACACGTCGTCGACCGAGACGGCGATGTCGGCCTGGAATGGATAGGGCTTCTTGAACCCGTCGCTCGAATAGAGAAAGACCGGATTCTTTTTCAGCGGCGGCACGTCGGTACAGACGAACGGCACCGTGACCATGAAGGCCGCGTCCTGCATCAGCACGCCGACGTAGCGGTGATCGGGATGATAGTCCCAGGGGCGATGCGCGATCACAATGTCGGCTTGCCACTCGCGGATGACGCGAATGATCTTCAGGCGATTCTCCAGCGTGGGGACCAACTCACCGTCGTGGATGTCGAGCACCTGCGTTTCGGCGCCGATGATCCCGTCGGCCTTCTTCACCTCGGCCAGTCGCCGCTGAGCCAACGGGCCGCCGGCCGATTGCCAATGGCCGATGTCGCCGTTGGTGACCGAGACGAGCTTGACCTTGTGCCCCAACTTGGCCCACTTGGCGGCCGTGCCGCCGGCTTTGTACTGGGCGTCGTCCGGATGCGCGCCGAAGATGATGATCCTCAACTTGCCATCAGCGTCGGCGGCACACGCGGGTCCGGCGGCCATGAGCAGATTGGCGATACAGACAGCCAGCGTAAACATCGTGCGACGCATTATCGGGTGGGTCTCCATAGGCGGGATGACAGGTGGCGAGCGCAGGCAGGCCGGCGCAAAAGGCGGGAGTGACGCGCGGCCAGACCACGATCCTAGTCGGTGTTATGGCCCGTTCCAATGTTTTTGACTGGCGCAAGTACCAACAACGGGCGGATTGGATTCGCGTGCCGCGTGGCGTCAAACCGCAGGCAGGTTTGTCAGGGTGTAGGTCAGGCTGATAACTGTTGCAGAATGTTGCCCCGTGAGAAGGTGGCCGATAGGCCGGATGAGGGTTCCCGTTGCACTTTATCACGCAAGACTGACGCATGCCACTTCGTCAGGCCGAGGCCTGACCTACGACACTCCCACCCCCATCGCCAGAAAGAACCCGACACACAGCGCCGTCGTGCCAACCCCAATGGCCAGCGCGCCGTATCGTCGCCCACTCTGATTCGCCGCCAAGGTTGACTCGTTCATACGCGCCCCCGCATTTCTCTAGTCCCTAACCCCTCTTCTCTCCCTCTTCTTCAATCCAACTCCGGCGGCACCGCGCCGTAGTCCCAGCCAGTGCCTTTGAACGGTGGCACCTTGGCTCGCTCGGGGGCCGCGGTCGGCTTGAACTGGTGCGCCAGTTTAATGCCCGCTTCGGTAATCTGATCGCCGGCGGTCGGTTCCAGGTTGCTGTAGAACGTCAGCCGCGTTTCGTACCCGCCGCCGCGCGGGCCCAGCGCCTCGGCCGTCGGCACATAGCCCACACAGTCGTTGGCCAGTTCCACCGGGAACGTGAACGGGAAGCCGCTCTCTGCTTTCTGGCGCAGACCGAACTCACAGAAAAACTCCGCCGGGTTCGTAATCAGCACCAGCGGCCCGACCTGCACCGCCTGAATCTCGGTCTCTTTCACCGGCTCGTGCTTCAACAGCGCGTCGAGCAGGACAATCTCCTTGGCGAAGGCCCACTCGGTGGCGTTCACCTTCTTGGGATCTTGCGTGACGATTTGCCGGCAGCGCGAGACGCGCTCGGCGCTCGGCACGCGCCGCTTGAGCGATAACACGGTCGTCTTGACGCCGACCGGCGACAGATCGGCCGGCTCGACCGTAAGCAGCACCTTGACGGCTTCGGCCCCGACTCGGCCGCCGACATAGCGGGCCCAATTCTCGGCCGCGCGATTCACGTAGGGGCTCTGGTTGTCGACCTGGGTAATGTCGCCACAGCAGCCGGGCAGGAACACCACCACCACGTCCGGCCCGAACGAGCCGCGGATGACTTGCTCCAAATAATAGATGTAATTGGCCGAGATGCCGCCGGGGCTGGTCGTGGCGTGACAGGCGAAGTTGACGACGCAGCCGATCAGTTTCCCCTCGGCGTTCCAGGCACCGAGCACGCCGACTTGCGGATCGACCGGGCCGGCGGGTTCGACGATGTCGGGGTTCCCTTGCCGCGGGTGAGTCATGGTCAGGCCGTTGGTCATCCGGAACCGCCGGTTGTAGGCGACCCGCTCTTCGACGCCGTAGCCGACGCCGGCCGTGGCCGCGGTGCGCCGCTCGTTGGCTTCGCAGACCGCGTCGACGATCGCTTGCTCGACGCGCTTCAAGTATTCCGCATTGGCCATCGATGTCTTCTCATAGGCCAACTGCCGCACGTCGGCCGGCGCGTTGTCGAACTCGCCGGGCAGCACCATGCCGACCGGCCCCGACGAATGCGAGTGAGACGCCGAGATCAGCACCGCCTCGGGCGCGATGCCGGCCCGCTCTTGAATGCCACGCCGCGCGGCCAGCACTTGCGGCCGACGAATCAACAGGGCGTCGAGCCCGACGATCGCGACGCGGTTCTTGCCGTCGTCGAACACGGCGGCCCGGACCTTGCAAGGATCGTGCAGCGAGCGATGGAACGATTTGCCGTACCCGCCGGGCTGTTCCATGCCGATCTCGGGCGTAATGTCCCGCTCGGCGAAACCGGCTTTGAAAGCCGACGCAACCGGCTCGGCGGCGCGCGTGACCAGTGGCGAGAGCAGTAGCGCGCCAACCATCAACGCGTGAACCCATTGTTGGCAAATCAACATCGGAGAACCTTTCTTTTTTGGCGGCGGGAGGCATGGCGCAATGCGGGCGAAGCCTCACAAATAGTCGATTCCGGGCTCAATTACAATTTCGCGTTCATCAGCGGCAAATGCCGTGAAAACGCGTGGTTAAAACGAGCGAGCCGGGGGCTTGTCGCCCGCCCCCCCTTGTGCCATATTTCACGATCTTAAGAGCGGCCACTTCGCGCCGCCGTTTTTGCGCTCGAATTCCGCCGAGAGGAAGTCCGCGGCCGTGGCCGATTATCTCGTCCAACTATTAACTAGCTTGGCAGGTTGGCTCTCAGGACACCTTCCCAGTTGGTTGTTGTGGCTGGTTCCCCCGCAATGGGTTGTCATTGCGACGGGATACTTGCTGACTGCACTGGTCCACGCCGTCCTCATTATTAATGTCGTCGCCGTCGGCGCGCTGTTCTTCATCTGGCTCGAACGCAAAGTCTCGGGGCGCATTCAAGACCGCCTGGGCCCCACGCGCGTCGGTGGCAAGTTCGGCTGGCTGCAAACCTTGGCCGACGGCTTGAAGCTGATCACCAAGGAAGACCTGATTCCCGGCGGCGCCGACGAGATGCTGTTCCGCATCGGCCCGTACATCAGCTTTTGCGCTTCGTTCTGCGCGTATCTGGCCTTGCCGTTCAGCGACGGCTGGGTGGCGCTCGATCTGAACGCCGGCGTGTTCTTCATCCTGGCCGTGTTGGGGTTGGAAGTGTTCGGCGTGATTCTGGGGGGCTACGCCTCGGCCTCGAAGTGGTCGCTGTTCGGCGCCATGCGCGAAGCGGCCCAGGTCGTCAGCTATGAAGTGCCCATGGGCATGTGCGTGGTGATTCCGGTGCTGATCGCCGGCTCGATGGACCTGGTCCGCATTGGCCAGATGCAGCATGGCTGGTTCACCAACTGGCTGATGTTCCACGACCCCTTCACGTTCATCACGTTCTTCGTCTATTTCACCTGCGCCATGGCCAGCGTGAACCGCGCGCCGTTCGATCTGGCCGAAGCCGAAAGCGAACTGGTGGCCGGGTTCCATACCGAATACTCCGGCTTGCGCTGGAGCTTCTTCTTCATGGCCGAGTACGGTTCGATGTTCGCGGTCAGCGGGTTGGCGGCGACGTTGTTCTGTGGCGGCTGGAACGGCCCGATTCCGGTGACCGAATGGCTGGGGCTGGCCAATCCGATCGCTCCGGCCGAGACCGCCGCGTACGCCCAGTGGTTCGTCGACCATCCGGTGGCGAGCTACGTGGGCAATTTCATCGGCTTGCTCAACTTTCTGTTCAAGTGCGTGTTCGGCGTCACGTTCATGATGTGGGCGCGGTGGACGCTGCCGCGATTGCGTATCGATCAGGTGATGCGCGTCTGCTTGAAGTACTGCACGCCGATCGCCGCGGTGATGTTCCTGGGGGCCGCCTGGTGGGCCTACCAGTTCCCGCGCGGCGAATACGCCAAATACTCCCAGGCCGCGAAGCACGGCCCTGTCGCTCCGCAAGCCACGGGGAGCGCCGCGGGGGCCACCCTGGCGCCGACTCGGGCCCAGTCATCGCTCGGCGCTCCGCGCGCAGGCAGGTCGTAACCCACATGGACCCGATCAACTGGCATTCGTTCTTCTTTCTGTTGTTCGCGCTATTGGCCTGCGCGTTTGCCGTGGCCGTGGTCGTGACCAGCAACATTGTGCGGATGGCGTTCTACCTGGTGATGTCGCTGGCGGCGACGTCGGGGTTGTTCTTCGTGGCTGGCGCTGACTTCGTGGCGGCCATGCAATTGATGATCTATGTCGGCGGTACGCTGGTGCTGTTGATCTTCGGCGTGATGCTGACGGCGCAAGGGCCGTTCATCAACATGAAGACCCGTGGTGGCGACTGGATTTTGGCGGCGCTGGTGTCGGGCGCTCTACTGGCCGTGCTGGTGCCGGCGGCGTTCAGCGTCGGCGGCTGGCGCAACGACAACCCAGCGGCCGACATCGTCGACCAGCAACAGGAACCGCTGGCCACGTCGGCCCCCCTGGGGCTGGGCCTGTTGGGAGTCCGCGTCGACAAGCTCGACGCCACGACCGCCAACTTGAACACCGGCCGCTCCGGCTACCTGCTGCCGTTTGAAATTGTTTCGATCCATTTGCTGGTCGTGCTGGTGGGGGCCGCTTACCTGGCCCGCAGCAAGCGCCGCCGCAACGCGACAAGTGGTTAAAGAAAATCCGCGGTTAACGAACAGAACCAACGCCCACAATGAACCTGCTCACTCAACCAATCGGCGTTTCGCACATGATGGTCGTCGGCGCGATCTTGTTCGCGGCTGGCGTAGTGTGCATGGCCACCAAGCGCAACGCGCTGGGCGTGCTGATGGGGGTCGAGTTGGTGCTGAACGGCGCGAATGTGAACTTCGTCGCCCTGGGAAGCGACCTGTTGCGTAGCGACACGGCTTACAGCCTGGGCCTCGACGGCCAGTTGGTATCGTTGTTCGTCATTGTGCTGGCCGCCGCCGAAGCAGCCGTCGCCTTGGCGATCACCCTCAGCTTTTACAACAATCACGCGACCATCGACGTGGACAAGGCCGACGAGTTGCGCGGCTAACACCCAGCCCCGCAGCTTGAGTTGGCGACGCATCACCAGAAGTCGACACCGCAGCCAGACCGAAACCGATGAATATCGAATCCCTGTTACCGATGCTGTTGGGCGCGGCCTGGCTGTTGCCGTTGGCGTCGTTCACGCTGATCGTCTTCTTCGGTTCGCGGATGGGCAAAGCCGGCGTGCTGGCCAGCTATGTGGCCACCGGCGCGATTGTGACGGCGTTTGCCTTGTCGGCCACGGCCCTGGTCGGCTGGTGGGTGACGTCGCCGGCGACCGAGTCGCACGCCGCCGCGAGCGACCACGGCCACGCCGAGCATGCGGCCGATCACGGGCACGAACACGGCCATGAAGCCGGCCCGCCCCGCGCCTACACCGACGATTGGTACGTGTTGGGCCAGTTCGGCAAGCTGCGCGTCACGGTCAGCTATTACATCGACGCCCTGACGGTCGGCATGTTCACGATGGTGACGCTGATCGCCTCGTGCATTCATTTCTACGCCATCGGCTATATGCACGATGAATTGCATCCGATCACCGATACCGAAGTGCTGCTGCCGATTCGGCCCGCCTCGGGTCACGGCGAGCATGGCGCTCACGAAGGCCACGGCGGACACGATCATGGCCACGAATCGCACGCTCACGAGTCACATAGTCACGGTGACCACGGCCACGGTGACCACGGCCACGGTGACCACGGCCACGGCGATCATGGCCATGACGACCACGCCCATCACGGCCCGCAGCCTCCTGAAGGAATGCGGTTCCTGCATCGGCCGGGGCGGTTCCACCGGTTCTTCCAATATCTGTCGCTGTTCTGCTTCAGCATGTTGGGGCTGGTGATCGCGGGTAACATCTTGATGGTGTTCGTGTTCTGGGAGTTGGTGGGCATTTGCTCCTACTTCCTGATTGGCTTCTACATCGAGCGCAAGAGCGCGTCGAACGCGGCCAACAAGGCGTTCATCGTCAACCGCGTCGGCGACTTTGGCATGATCATCGGCCTGATGGCCTTGTGGGGCAGCTTGGGCACGTTCGCCTTTGGCGATGTCCCCGGCCAAGGGCCCGGCTTGTTCAGCCAGGTGCGCCCCGCCGAGAATCACTACCAATTGACCACGCCGCTGGGTATGGTCGCTTCGGCCGCCGCCGACCGCGCGGGACCGATGCTGGCCGAAGTCGAAGCCGATCACAAGAGCGATCCCGAAGCGGGCAAGCTCGAAGCCGAGTCGCGGCTGTCCCAGTTGCGCGACGAGCCGGGTCACCCAGGCTATTGGCTGTTGATCATCGCCGGACTGGGCATCTTCTGCGGCTGTGTGGGCAAGAGCGCGCAATTCCCGCTGCACGTCTGGTTGCCCGACGCGATGGAAGGCCCCACGCCGGTGTCGGCGCTGGTCCACTCGGCCACGATGGTCGCGGCGGGCGTTTACCTGGTGGGCCGGTTCTATCCGGTGTTCGCGCCCGAGGCGCTGTTGGCAATCGCCTATACCGGCGGGATCACGCTGTTCATTGCCGCCACGATCGCCATCACCGCCACCGACATCAAACGCGTGTTGGCTTACTCGACCGTCAGCCAGTTGGGCTACATGATGCTCGCGCTGGGCGTGGGCGGCTGGGCGGCTGGCATGTTCCACTTGATTACTCACGCCTTCTTCAAGAGCTTGTTGTTCATGTGCTCGGGGAGCGTGATTCACGCCTGCCACACGAACGAGATGCCGCGAATGGGCGGGCTGCGCAAGAAGATGCCCTATACGGCCTACACGATGCTGGTTGGCTGCCTGGCGATTGCCGGCGCGCCGTTCTTCAGCGGCTTCTACTCCAAGGACGCCATTCTCGCCCAGGCCCTCAGCTTTGCCGACAACAACCCATCGCACGGCATTCTGTTCTATGCCGTGGCGGTCGGCGCCGCGATCACCGCGTTCTACATGTTCCGGCTTTGGTACATGACGTTCGCCGGCGAGCCACGCGAGCGGGACATCTACGATCACGCTCACGAATCGCCGCCGGTCATGTATCGGCCGCTGCTGATTCTGGCCTTCTTCGCGATCACGGCCGGCTGGACGTTGCCGTTCACCGGCTTTAGCGTGACCAACCTGTTGGAACAGGCTCGACCGGCGGGCGAGCTGGCCGCGGGCGTGGTGCTGCCGACGTTGGCCTATCCCAACGAGCACGCCAGCCACGAGCCTCACTATCACCTGTTGGCCACGATCATTGCCAGCGCCACGGCCCTGGCCGGGTTCACGCTGGCCACGATCTTCTATGGCTGGCGGTTGTTGAGCGCGGCCGAAGCCCGCCAGCAGTTCGGCCCGATCTACACGTTCTTGTTGAACAAGTGGTACTTCGACGAGCTGTACGACGTCCTGTTCGTCAAGCCGACGCACTTCGTCGCCAACCTGGTGGCCAAGTGCGACAAGCAAGTCATCGACCGGTTCATCGACGGCACGGCTCGCGCGGCCGTCCGAGTGGCCAAGTTCGACGACCTGATCGACCGCCACTTTGTCGACGGGCTGGTGAACATTACGGCCCACTGGACCTATTCGATCGGCCGCTCGCTGCGCAACATACAAACCGGCAAGCTCCGGCAATATGTGATGTTGATCGTCGTGGGAACCGTCGTGCTGGCCGTGCTGATCCAATGGTCCTCGGCCGCCGGACAATAACGGGCAACGGTCCATCGACTTCGACAACGAAGAAACCTTGAACCACCAACACCGCAGTTAATCAGTCGCACTGCTAACCAGCCAGAATTGGCGCGGAACAACGCTATGCAATCGTCCTTCTTTTTGAGCTTGATTGTCTTTCTGCCGGCCCTGGCCGCCTTACTGTTGGCGTTCTTTCCCAAGAGCAAGCCCGAGGCCGCCAAGCTGTTCACCATTCTGAGCACCGCGGTGGTGTTTCTGCTGACGCTGGCGCTGATTCTGCCGGCGGGGGGCGACCTGCAATTCAAGCAGGGAGTGGCCGAGTTGCAAGACGCCTTCTCACTGAGCTGGATTCCCTCGTTCGACATTTACTACTTCATGGGTCTCGACGGCATCAGCCTGCCGCTGCTGCTGTTGACTTCGTTTGTCAGCTTGCTGGCCGCCGCCGCCAGTTGGAACATCGACAAGCACGTCAAAGCCTACTGCATGCTGTTCCTACTGCTCGAGACGGGCATGCTGGGCGTGTTTCTGGCGCTCGACTTCTTCCTGTTCTACGTGTTCTGGGAAGTGATGCTGCTGCCGATGTACTTCCTGATCGGCGTCTGGGGAGGCCCGCGCCGCGATTACGCTTCGATCAAGTTCTTCCTGTACACGCTATTGGGTAGCGTGTTCATGCTGATCGCGATCCTGATGCTCTACTTCAACAGCGACCTGCGCGAGCTGTCGGAAGTGAAGGGCTTTGACGTTGACGGTCCCGCTTGGGCGCAACTGCACATTCACCCCTCGGTCACGGCCCAGGTCAAAGCCGACGGCGCCGACCCGATTCACACCTTCAACATCATGGCGCTGGCCAAGATGGGGCAGCACACCGATCTGTTCGACGGCGTGATCATGCCCAAGGGGCTGCTGGGGACCGGTCTGCTGGCCGGCCACAACTTGCAGTGGTGGTCATTCCTGCTGTTGTTCATTGGCTTCTTGATCAAGGTGCCCGGCTTCCCGGTCCACACCTGGTTGCCCGACGCCCACGTCGAGGCGCCGACGCCGATCTCGATGATCCTGGCGGGCGTGCTCTTGAAGATGGGTGGCTACGGCATCCTCAGAATTTGCTACCCGATCTGCCCCGACGCCGGCTACGACTTGTCGATGTTCGTCTGTGCCATTGGCGTCATCAGCATGATCTACGGCGCGTTCGCCGCCTTGGCCCAGAAGGACTTTAAGCGGCTGGTGGCCTACAGCTCGGTCAGCCACATGGGCTACGTGCTGCTGGGCATCGGCGTGTGGAGCGCCGACCAGCGCTGGAACTTCAATTCGGAATACTGGGCCATGGGCATGAACGGCGCGATGTTCCAGATGCTGGCCCACGGCATCAGCTCGCCCGGCATGTTCTTCCTGGTCGGCGTGGTTTACGACCGCGTGCATCATCGCAATCTCGACGAGTTCGGCGGGCTGTTCCGGATCATGCCGGTCTACAGCGGCCTGGCCTTCGGCATTTTCTTCGCCGGCCTCGGCTTGCCCGGCTTGTGCGGGTTCATCGGCGAAGTCTTCGTCACGCTCAGCGTCTGGAACTTCAGCCACACCCTGGCCGTGCTGTCGGCCGCGGTGGTGATCCTGACCGCTGGCTACATCCTGTGGACGCTGCAGCGCGTGTACCTAGGCCCCGAGTACAAGGGTCCGCACGGCGACCATCTGACGCCGATGACGCCGCGCGAGCTGGCCATTGCCGCGCCGCTGTTGGCGTTGGCCATCTGGTTCGGCGTGAATCCGCAGGCGATCTTCACCTATCAGACCGCCACGGTCGACAAGCAGGCCGAGGATCTGGCCACCTGGACGCGCGACGTCAAGACGCCGCGCCTCTCGGCCGCCGACGAAGGCAAGGTCGAAACCACCGACCACAAGGTTCCTCGCCACAACGAACAGGCCGGCGTCACCTTGAACATTGCGGGCGGCACGCTCGTTTTGAACGGACAAGAGGGCGGAACCTTGCAACTCGACGCGGGCGCCATCGAACTCAACAATCAACCTCGCTAACCATCAAACACGCTAAGCCATTGCCGTGAATTTCTATACGTTCGTCAACAACCTGCTGCGCGACACGCTCGACAACTCGCTGCCGAACTTTCGGCCCGAGTTGGTGCTGTGCGCCACGATCGTGGCCATGCTGCTGGTTCGCATGCCCCGCTGGGGCCACAAGATCAACTCAGTGTGCATCGCCCTGCCCGGCGTGGCCATCGCTCTGTACTACGCCGCGCCGTGGAACTTTCTGGCGCAAGGGAGCAGCGCCCTTGAACCGGTCGAACTATTCCAAGGGATGCTGATCTACGACACGCTGACCGTTTACTTCCGCAGCGTGCTGCTGGTCTTTGCCTTGCTGTTCCTGGTCTTTACCTGGCTGTCGGGCATTCCCGATCGCGAGGACAGCCCCGACTTTTACACCTTGGTCCTCGGCGCGACGATCGGCATGTGCCTGATGGCGTCGTCGAACCATCTGTTCGTCGCCTTGCTGGGCATCGAGATGGCCAGCGTGCCGTCCTACGCCCTGGCCGGCATCCTGAAAGGCCGCCGGCGCAGCAGCGAAGCCGCCCTTAAGTACTCGGTCTACGGCGCGGGCGCGGCCGGCGTGATGCTGTACGGCATTAGCCTGCTGGGCGGCGCGCTCGGTTCGTTGCACTTGCCGACGATGGCCGCGCAACTGGCCGCCCTTTCGCCCGAGACGCTGGCCGAGCGGCAGACGGTGCTGATGCTGGGCGGATTGATGGTCTCGGTCGGGCTGGCGTTCAAACTGTCGGCCGTGCCGTTCCATTTCTGGTGCCCCGACGTCTTTGAAGGGGCCGCCGCCGAGGTGAACGCCTTCTTGTCCGTGGCGTCCAAGGCCGCCGCGCTGGCCCTGCTGGTCCGCATTGCCATCGGCTTCTCGGTGGTGCCGCCGTCGCTGGTCGCGGAATCGCCACAACAGGAACAAGTCACGCTCGAAGCCAACGCCAACGCCGTGGGCAAGGTCGCCACGGCCGAAACTTCGGAGGCGATGGGCATTCAAAGCGCCCCGGGTCAGAAAGCCGCTCGGCATTTCATCGCCGGGCTGATCGCGCTGCTGGCGGCGGTGAGCTGCACGTTTGGCAATCTGGCCGCGTATGGTCAAACGAACTTGAAGCGGCTGCTCGCGTATTCGACGATCGCCCATGCTGGTTACATGATGATGCCGGTCGCGGCGGCGGTCGTGTTCCTGGGAGACAACCCCGACCATGTGCGTCAAGCCGTCACGGCGGTTTGCATGTACGTCGGCATTTACATGTTCATGAATCTAGGGGCGTTCGCGGTCGTGGCGTTTTTGCGCAACACAATGCGCAGCGAGGAAATCGCCGACTACGGCGGACTGATCAAATCGTCGCCGGGCGTCGTGCTCTGCCTGGCCACGCTGCTGGTCAGTCTGATCGGCTTGCCGCCGCTGGCCGGCTTTACGGCCAAGTTCGCCGCCTTTGCGCCGCTGGCCGCCAAAATGCAAACCAACGCCTACGATCCGCTGTTGATGACCTTGCTGGTGATCGGCGGGTTGAACACCGTGATCAGCCTGTTCTACTACCTGCGAGTCGTGAAGATCATGACCATCGATCCCGCGCCCGAGGATCGCTTGCCGGTGAGCTTCTCGCTGATCTCGGCCGAAGGGGTGTTCGTCGTGGCCATGACCGCCCCGGTCGTCGCCCTGGGCGTGGGTTGGGACGGCTTGCACCGTTGGGCCCAGGCGGCCGCGCAGGCGGTCCTGTCGTAGTCGCGTTTCCGCCGGGGCGGGCTCCGCCGCGGCACCTTTTCTGACCATCCTGAAACTTCGTGAAAACCGAGCAATCCCTTTCGCCATGCGTCCCACGCACGACTCGCTGCCTGTGTTGAATCGGCTGTTGGCCATCGAATATCGGTCGCTGCCGATGTATCTGATGGACGCGCGCCCTTGGCGGCATACGGGCGATCAGCGCGAAGTGCAAGCGCTGTGCGACATCATCACCAATCAGAAGAGCTACGTGCAGCGGCTATCGGACCTGATCCTTTCCCGCGCCGGCGCGCTCCGCTTCGGCGAGTTCCCCATGGAATACACCGCGCTGCATGACTTGGCGCTCGACTATCTGCTGGGCCAGTTGGTGCAACACCAGTTTGGCGTGGTGGCCGAGGTCGAGCAGTTGGCCGAACGGCTCGGCAACGACCGCCCGGCCCGCGAGCTGGCGCTGGAACTGCTGGGCAGCGAAAAGGCGCACCTCGAAACATTGCAAGAGCTGGCCAGCCACGCCTCGAGCTGGATGGCGTAGCCAGGCCCAGTGTGCTCGCGCCAGGCTGCCATTTCGACTGATCTGCAATTGTAGGGTGCACTCCGTGCATCTTATTGCGACGTTGCAATGGGTCGCGGTCTCAATCGCTAGGCGCCGCCCACATCCGGAACCTCGAAAATCGGCCGCGCGAAGCTAAGGTGCACGGAGTGCACCCTACCAGACCGGCGGCAACCACCCTGCAATCGTTCCCATGATCGACACGCACGCCCATCTGGACCAGACCGAGTTCGACGCCGATCGCAACGCCGTGCTGAGCGCGGCTCGGGCGGCCGGCGTCGAGGCCGTGGTCGTGATCGGCGTCTCGGGCGCCAGCAGCGCCGCCTGTGTGGCCCTGGCCGAGCAACATCCGGGCTTTTTGTACGCCGCGGTCGGCGTGCAACCGAACTATACGCACGAAGCCACCGACGCCGATTGGGACCTGATCGTGTCGCTGGCCCGCTCGGGTCGGGCGGTCGCCTTGGGCGAAACAGGGCTCGATCGCTACTGGACCCACGTGCCGATCGAAACGCAACGCGTCTGGTTCGATCGGCATCTGCGCCTGGCCCAGGAGTTGAACCTGCCGTTCGTCGTCCACACTCGCGAGAGCGACGCCGACGTGCTCGAGATGCTGCGCGAGGCGGCCGCCCGCGGGCCGTTGCGGGGTGTAATGCATTCGTTCACCGGCACGGCCGAGACGGCGGCCGAGTGCGTGGCCCTGGGGCTGCACATCAGCTTTGCCGGCATGGTGACGTTCAAAAAGTCGGACGCCCTGCGGCAAGTGGCCGTCACCGTGCCCCCAGATCGGATCCTGATCGAGACCGACAGCCCTTATCTTTCGCCCCACCCCTTGCGCGGCCGGCGGAACGAGCCGGCCCACCTGGTCCACACGGCGACGTGCCTGGCCGCTCAGCGCGGCGTGACGGTCGAAGCCTTCGACCAGCAAACGACGGCGAACGCCCGGGCATTGTTCCGGTTACCAGGGTAGCGGAACAGCGGTCAGCGGCGGAATTGGGCGACCGGGGAACCGGGACGTTGCGTCGGGCGTCTAACCGATGCACATTGGCGCTATCAATGCGCACGCATCGCGAACTTTGAAATCCAAACGTCCCAGATTCCGGGGAGCTTCGATCATGGTCAACCAACGCCTATTTGGGTCGTTCGGCTGCTACGTGGCGGCAACGCTGCTTCTATTCGTCGCCGTCGGCGAAGCCGCAGGCCAACAGCAGACGGCCGACCGCAAGGGACGGAATTACCGCTGGGCCAGCGACAAGATTCAGCTCGACGGCCCGATCCCGCAGGACCTGCCCAGCGAAGGAACGCTCGTCGCCAGCGAAGCGGAAATCGCGGCCGAAAAGAAAATCCTAGCGGCATTGGCGAAGAAAGGATCGCTGGAGGTTACAGAGACGTTTCTGGTCGACGTGGCGTCTGAGCTGCGAGACAAGCTCCAAGTGCCGATCGTGTTCGATCACCGATCGTTACAGGGAGGAGGCGTCGATCCTGCCACCGCTCCCGTCACTTTGACTATCAAAGATGTCTCATTTGAGGCGATCCTGAGCAGTGTGCTGCGGCCGCTGGAACTGACCTGGATCATTCGCGACGAAGCATTGGTCGTCACCACGCGCACCGAAGCCGACACCTGGCTCGAGACGCGCGTATACGCGGTCCAAGATCTAGTGCTAGTTAAGAGAGGCGACTTTTACACTCGCGAACCGGAGGAATTGGTATCCGCGATCAAGGAAGCCATCATTCCGCAGTCTTGGACCGATACCGGCGGAATGGGAAGCGTTCGATTTCTTGGCGACACGCTCATCGTCAGCCAAACTCGCGAAATCCAAGCTCGCACTGCCGACTTGATCAGGACGTTTCGAGCGACGCGCAAGTTGAGCGCGCCGACGACCGAGACTCGCATCAAGGTCTACGATTCGCACCGGCCAGGGGGCACTGCCTGCGGACAGTTTTAGCGTCTGGGTGGCACGCCCGTCCTTTGGGCGTGGGGAAGTATGTACCGACCCCGATATTTGATTGGCGGGTGGCCCCGCTGGCGTAGCCATCGGGGTTGCGAAGCAACAAGAAACCCCGGGTGCCGTGCCGTCCCGTTTTGCAAGCCACCACCCCATGAAGCGCTTGCCCGAGGTTTCTTGCGGGCGAAGCCCGCCCAGGTTGCAGGAGCAACCTGGGCTACCCAGTTGGGGTGTTCGTTCTGCACCGCTCCCCTGATTGCGGCTTAACTTCGGCCACGATCGCCGCCCCTGCCCAAATAACCCCCCCGCCCGGCGCGTCTGGTTCCTGGTGGCGGTGTTGTCCGGTCGCCGCTTGTCGGCCGGGGTCATGCCTGGGTTCGTTCGCACTGTTTTCGGGAGCTGATTGCGATGCGCTTTCAACTGATTCGCCGCTGGTTATGGGTCGCGCCGGCGCTGCTGGCCGCGGCCGTTTGCCTGGCCCCTGTCGCCGCTCGGGCCGGGACCGACACGCGCAAGCCGAACGTGCTGATTTTTCTTTCCGACGACGTCGGCTATGGTGAGTACGGCTTTCAGGGCGCGACCGACATCCCCACGCCGAACATCGACTCGATCGCCAAGCAGGGGGTCCGCTTCACCCAAGGTTACGTCTCGGGCCCCTATTGCAGCCCGACGCGGGCCGGCCTGATGACCGGTCGCTACCAGACCCGCTTTGGCCACGAGTTCAACAGCGTGGCCCGGCAGAGCGGTCTGGCCCTGACCGAGACACCGTTCCCGGCCCGGTTCAAGGAGCTGGGCTATTCGACATGTGCGGTCGGCAAATGGCACCTGGGGGACAAGCCCGAGTATCGGCCGTTCGTCCGCGGCTTTGACGAGTTCTATGGCACGCTGGCCAACACGCCGTTCTATCACCCGACCGCGTTCGTCGACACCCGAGTGTCGAAGGAAGTGCAAAAGGTCGAGGACAAGGATTTCTATACCACCGACAAGTACGCCGAGCGCTGCGTCGATTGGCTCGAGCAGCACAAGAACGAGCCGTGGCTGTTGTATGTGCCGTTCAACGCCCAGCACGCGCCGCTGCAATCGCCGCAGAAGTACCTGGACCGGTTTCCGAACGTGACCGACGAGAAGCGGCAGTTGTTCTCGGCCATGATGTCGGCGATGGACGACGCCGTTGGCCGCGTGATGGGCAAGCTCCGCGACATGGGCCAGGAAGAAAACACGTTGGTCTTCTTCTTGGCCGACAACGGCGGCCCGACGCAATCGACCACGTCGCGCAACGGGCCGCTGCGCGGCTTCAAGGCCACGACTTGGGAAGGGGGCGTGCGGGTGCCGTTCTGCATGCAATGGAAAGGTCACGTCCCGGCCGGCAAGACGTACGAGAACCCGATCATTCAGCTCGACATTCTGCCCACCTGCCTGGCGGCGGCGGGCCAGCCGATCGATCCGGCCTGGAAGCTCGACGGCGCGAACCTGATGCCGTACCTCGCGGGTGACGTCAAGGAAAAGCCGCACCAGACGCTGTACTGGCGATTTGGCCAGCAATGGGCGGTTCGCGACGGCGATTGGAAGCTGCTGGTCGGTCGCGGCGGCGGGAAAGAGCCCGAGTTGTACAACCTGGCCACGGACATCGGCGAGTCCAAGGACCAGGCCAGCGCCGAGCGCTCGACGGTCGAGCGGCTGCAAGGGTTGTGGGCCGCCTGGAACGCCGAGCAAGCGCCCCCGTCGGCGCCGCAAGAGAAGGGACGCGTGGGCAAAGCTCCGAACAAGAAGCAAGCCGCCAAGCGGGCAGCCAAACGAGCCCAGCGCCGCCCGGCGAAGCGTTCGTAGGGCATTGCGCGGGGGCGCACGCGGTTCGCACTGGTGGGCAAGCCACCAGTGGCACCCTGGCGCTGATGCAGTCCTCGGGGGACGCGGCGCACGGGTGGCCCAGGTGCTTGCACCTAGGTGGCCGCAGGCCACAAGAAACCTCGGGCGCCGGTCTGCTCAAGTGGCGACTTTCCACTCGGCAACGCATGTTCATCGAGTTTCTTGTTGCTGCGCAACACCGATGGCCGAGCCATCGGTGCCACCCAGACACAATTGCATGCGACGATCGCGACGGTGCTTGTGTTAGCCCGAGCGTTTCAGGAAATCGGTCATGAAGTCGGCCAGGGCTTCGACACCGGCCAGCGGCATGGCGTTGTAGATCGACGCCCGGACGCCGCCGACCGAGCGGTGCCCCTTCAGGTAGTGCAGCCCCTGGGCCTCGGCCTGCTTGAGGAACTTGTCCTGCGTGGCGTCATCGCGCAGACGGAACGTCACGTTCATCAGCGAGCGGAACTGCGGCTGGGCGTGCCCTTGGTAGAAGCCGTTGCTCCCGTCGATCACATCGTACAGCAGCTTAGCCTTCCGCTTGTTCAAGTCGAGCATTCGCGGCAGCCCGCCGATATCGTTCAACAGCCACTTGATGACCAGGTTGACGATATAGACCGAAAAGACCGGCGGCGTGTTGAGCATCGACTTCTCGGCCGCGATCGACTTGTAGTTCATCATCGTGGGCAGCTCGTCGCTGCTGCGGGCCAGCAGATCGTCGCGAATGATCACAATGGTCGCGCCGGCCGGACCGAGGTTCTTTTGGGCACAGGCGTACAGCAGCCCATAGCGCTTCATGTCGACGGGCCGATGGAGCAGATCGCTGCTGCTGTCGCAGACGAGCGGAACCGAGCCGACGTCGGGCTCGCTGGCAAATTGCACGCCCTGGATCGTTTCGTTGCTAGTGATGTGGACATAGGCGGCCGAGGTGTCCAGGTCCAACTCGTTCGCCGCCGGCAGCCGGTCAAAGTTGGTCGCCTTGCTCGAATAGGCGGTGTGGACTTCCCCTTCGCGCTTGGCCTCGGGGAGGGCCATTTGTCCCCACGAACCGGTCACGACGTACTCGGCTCGCTTGCCGGTGCCGCGCAGCAGGTTCATCGGGATTTGCGAGAATTGAAGCCGGGCGCCCCCTTGCAGGAACAGCACCTTGAAATTGTCGGGAATCGACAGCAGCCGCCGCAGGTTGGTTTCGGTCTCGGCGAACATTCCTTCGCACCAGGGGGAGCGGTGGCTGATTTCGAGCGGCGAAACGCCGACGTTCGGCAGACCCAGCAGCTCGTCGCGCGCCCGTTCCAGCACCGACACAGGCAACACGGCAGGCCCCGACGAGAAGTTGAAAATCCGTTGGCTCATGGCGGCGTCTCGCTCTCCAGCAGTTCGATGCGTTGCAACTTGCCCAGAAGCTGCAACTTTGAGTGAAAGATGGCCAGTATAACGAGGAGCCGCGAGGCAGATAAGCGGTTCGGGCAGTGGCTTGTGGTCAGTTGCGCGCCGATCATGCGTCGCAAGCACCGAACCACGGCATGCATCACGGCGTAGGACCGATACGACCGTACGACAGCCCTTGACCGGCACGGGGCGGGAGATTGTCCCGACTTACCGAAGGTGTCCAGCACGCACTGCTTACATCACCGCCGGCTCAAGCATGAATGCGCCGGTTTGCCACATCGGCAAAAGTGTCCATCGGCCGCGCGAGCGCGTGCGATGCGCCGCACGCGTCGACTCGCTGGTTCGCAAACGAGCACGCAAAACACCTGACAAGATAATTTAGATAAACTGCGACGAGGTGCTGAGTGGCCAAAAGCATCAACCAGACGGAATCTTTTCACAAATCAAAGCCGGACGCCAAGCTGCGAAAATAATCGTGTAGAATTCGTTGGCTTTTAGACAGCCGTCTAGAGATAATTGCACGGCTTGTAGAGACCCCACTTACCCCCCGATTGCACTGGTTTTTGCAGCAAGGCGCGCACGCCCCGTGGGTGCCTTGTCGTTCGTTTTCTGTCTCGACTAGTGTTTGTCTTTGAGGGGACTGACTGTTTCTCATTTGAGGAGCGGAGTGCCGCCGCTAGCCCTGGGCGTGTCGCCCGGCCTTTAACTCCCCACCCGCGGTTCAGCTAGGAGGATGGTTGACTTGTACGACGCACTGTTGGACGAATTCGAAGACGAAGAAACTCCGAATCCCGAAGACGCGGTCGAACTGGCCGACAAGGAAGACGTCGTTGCCGACGAGGACATGGGCGACGACATCGCCGTCGTCGAGGCCGAAGTCGAGGCCGAGGTCAAGACTGACGATCTGGTGCTTGAGGCCAGCGAAGAGACCGAATCGTGGTCCGACGACCCGGTGCGGATGTATCTGACCCAGATGGGCGAGATTCCGTTGCTCACGCGGCAACAGGAAATCGCGCTGGCCAAGGAAATCGAAATCACCCGGCTGCGGTTCCGCCGCATGCTGCTCGAATGTGACCATGTGATCAAGATGGCCATGAAGACGCTCAGCCGCGTCTACACGGGCGAGCTGCCGTTCGATCGCACGGTGCAGGTCTCGGTGACCGACCGACTGGAGAAGGACCAGATTCTGGGCCGCTTCCCGCACAATCTCCGCACGCTCGACGTGCTGTTGAAGCAGAACTGGCAAGACTTCCGCCTGGCCCTGTCGAAGAGCCGCAAGACCGCCGAGCGGCAAGCCGCCTGGCGTCGCTTGGCGCGTCGTCGTCATCGCGCGGTGCGGTTGGTCGAAGAGTTGGGTCTGCGAACCCAGCGCATTGAATCGTCGATCCCGTTGCTCGAAAACTTTTCGCGCCGCATCGACGAGTTGCAAATGCACATCCGCAATCACAAGGCCGCGCGCCAGCCCGCCGAGGGGCGCCGTCACATGGTGACCGAGTACCGCAACTTGCTCTGCACGTTGCAAGAAACGCCGACCAGCTTGCGCAATCGCATCAATGTGCTCAAGGACGTCTATAGCCGCTATCAGCGGGCCAAGCGCGGCTTGTCGGAAGGCAACTTGCGACTGGTCGTCTCGATTGCCAAGAAGTACCGCAATCGCGGCCTCAGCTTCCTGGACTTGATCCAAGAAGGAAACGCCGGCCTGATGCGCGCGGTCGACAAGTTCGAGTACCGCCGCGGCTTCAAGTTCTGCACCTATGCCACGTGGTGGATTCGCCAGGCGATCACCCGCGCCGTGGCCGACCAGAGCCGCACCATTCGCATTCCGGTGCATATGGTCGAGACGATGTCCAAGGTCCGCAACGTCTCGCGGCAACTGCTGCAAGAACTGGGTCGCGAACCGACGATCGAGGAAGTGGCCAAGGCGGCCGGCACCCCGATGGACGAGACGCGTCGCGTGCTGGCGATGAGCCGGTATCCGATCAGCCTCGACCGACCGGTCGGCAACAGCGAGGACAGCCACTTTGGCGACTTGCTCCCCGACGCCGGCGTGGAAAGCCCCGCCATCGGCGCCGCGCAAGAGATGCTGCGCACTCGGATCAACAAGGTTCTGAAGACGCTCAGCTACCGCGAACGCGAGATCATCAAGCTGCGTTACGGCCTGGGCGACGGCTACAGCTACACGCTGGAAGAAGTCGGCCACATCTTCAAGGTGACCCGCGAACGCATCCGACAGATCGAAGCCAAGGCGGTTCGCAAGCTGCAGCAACCCAGCCGCAGTTCGGAACTCTCGGGCTTCCTGGACTAGTTTGCTGCTTGAAATCGCGAGCAATGGACCATGCAGTACAAAGCTGTGATTCAGCAGCGCGATGCGTGGTGGATTGGCTGGGTCGAGGAAGTGCCTGGCGTTAATTCACAAGGCGCGACTCGTGAAGAGTTGTTGGATAACCTGACCTCGGCTTTGCAAGAGGCGCTGGAAATGAACCGCGCCGACGCATTGGCCGCATGCCAGGGACCGTATGAAGAAGTGGGCATTGTCGCGTGAAGCGTCATGCGGTGATTGCCCACTTGCGAGCACACGGCTGTGTATTGATTCGCGAGGGAGCCCGCCATTCGTGGTGGGGCAACCCAACGAATGGAAAACGCAGCGCAGTGCCGCGACACGCCGAGGTCGATGACCATCTAGTAAGAAAAATCTGTCGCGATCTTGGCATCGCGGAACCATAAGACCAACCACCCAAGCCCAGGGGCCACATCCCCTGGGCTTTTTTATTCCCGCACTCCAAGTAAAGTCGTCGGACAGTTCCGCATTTCTCTAGCAACCAGCAACTAGCAACAAGCAACTTCCTCCCCCATGCCCACCATCCTCGACAAAATCGTCGCCAGCAAGCGAGAGGAGATCGCCGCCGCCAAGCGCTCGACTCCGCTGGCCGCGGTCGAGCGGCAACTGGCCGACGCGCCGCCGGTGCGCAACTTTTTCGCGGCGCTGGCGGCCGGGGGGCCGATCCGCCTGATCGCCGAAGTGAAGAAGGCCAGCCCCTCGAAGGGCGTGATTCGCGCCGATTTCAAACCGGTGGCGATTGCTCGCGAGTACGCCGCCCACGGCGCCAGTTGCATCAGCGTGCTGACCGACGGGCCCTACTTTCAGGGACAACTCGACGACCTGCGGGCGGTTCGCGCGGCTGTCGACGTGCCGGTGCTGCGCAAGGATTTCATCCTCGACGAGTATCAATTGTTCGAAGCCCGGGCCGCCGGGGCCGATGCCGCGCTGCTAATCGCCGAATGCCTCGACGATTGCCTGCTCCGCTCGCTGGTGCGCAGGGCGATCGACTTGAAGCTGACGCCGCTGGTCGAGTTGTACGAGCCTGACAATCTGCAACGGGTGTTCGACGCCGGAGCCACGTTGATCGGCATCAACAATCGCAACCTGCACACGTTCGAGGTCGACCTGGGACACACCATTCGCATGCGCGAGCGCGTGCCCGACGAGTGCGTGCTGGTCGGCGAAAGCGGCATCGCCACGCGCGAAGATGTGCTCCGGCTCGAGGCGGCCGGCGTTGACGCCATGCTGGTCGGCGAAACGCTGATGCGCGAGCCCAACGTCGGCGCCGCCGTCGACCGTCTGCTGGGACGGTAGGGCGCCTCTTCATCATCTCTCGCGCATCAATCGCGAGCGGTGCCGCGCTAACCCTTCTCCCGCCGGGAGAAGGTGGCGGCGCTAGCCGCCGGATGAGGGTCTCGCCGCAATCTTGCGCGACGCCTTTACCCTCCCCCCTGCCCCTCCTTGTCAGGGAGGGGTGTTCATCTCTAGCGCTACAAGAATCGCTCCACCGCGCACAGCCATTTGCTGCAAGATGGCTACTCGGCACCACCGCTAGCAATCGTACGTCGCATTACGATCCCCGCAACAGGGTATCCCCGCCCGCGCTCCGCCGGGCTACAATCCGCGCCGGGTTTCCCTCGACGTTTCCCCGGTCACGGACGACGCGCGTGTTTCGCCCTTTGGACAATGGCCAGTTCGCCGGCTTTGGTCGCTCGGATCGGATCGGCAACTGCCGCTCGCCGCTCACCACGCTCGAACTGCCGGCCACCCGCCGCAAGACGCGCCGGCTGCTGCGCGAGCAGTGCCCTGCCGCGCCGGGCGTCTATGGCATGATCAACGATCAGGGCGAGTTGATCTACGTCGGCAAGTCCAAGTTGCTGCGCAACCGGCTGATCACGTACTTCCAGTCAGGCGCCGACGCCGAAAAGGCGGGCCGTATCGTCAGCACGGCCGAGCACCTGGTCTGGGAACGGACATCGCACGAGTTTGCCGCGCTGATGCGCGAACTGGAACTGATTCGCCGCTTCCGCCCGCGCTACAACGTCCAAGGCCAGCCCGGCGGCTTGCGGCGGGGCTATCTCTGTCTGGGACGCGCGCCGGCCGCTTACGCCTACCTGTCCCCCACGGTCACCAGCAAGTCCGAGCGAGCCTACGGCCCCTTGTCGATCGGCCGGCGGATGCGCCGCGCCGTCGAACGCTTGAACAACTTGTTCCGCCTGCGCGATTGTCCCGATCGGGTGCCCATGCACTTCGCCGACCAGCGTGGACTATTCGACGAATCGCTCGCGCCGAAGTGCCTGCGCTACGAGTTGGGCGTCTGCCTGGGGCCCTGCGCCGGTCTCTGCTCGCTACGGCAGTATTCGCGATCCGTCCGCGCCGCGGCCGAGTTGGTCGAAGGGCGCGACCTGTCGGCGCTCGAACGACTGAACGCCACCATGCTCGACGCCGCCGCCAAGCAGCAATTCGAACGCGCCGCCGCGCTGCGCGACGCAGAGAGCGACATGCGCTACCTGTGCTACCAGGTGGCCCACATCAACGAAGTCCGCCGCAACTGGACGTTCATCTACTCGCCCCATCAGGCCCGCCGCCGCCACACCTGGTATCTGGTGCGCAACGGCGTCCCGGTCGGCGCGATGCGTGCGCCGACCGACGCGCCCCAGGCCCAGCGGGCGGCAGCGCGACTGGGCGCGGTCTATGACAACCCGTTTCCCGCGGCCGAAGGGGCCGAGCACAACACCTTGCCGTTCGTGCTGCTGGTCTCCCTCTGGTTCCGTCGCCATCCCGAGCAAATGGCCCACGTCATGCCCGTGGACCAGGCCTTGGCCCATTGCCAATCGCTCGTGACCAAGCACACGTAGAGTAGCGTTCCAACAAGTGTTGGCGATTGACCAGGGGTGGCCCGGCCGCTCGTCGGCCGGGTTGCGGAAGCAACAAGAAGAACGAGCATCATCGCCGTGTGATTGAGCGTCCAAGCTTGTTCTTGCCGCTAGCGCGACCCAGCCGGCAAGCGGCTGGGCCACCCCCGACCTTTGCACCGAAACCGGGTTCATGGTACGCACGGGTTGCGGACCCTACGGAAGCAAACTCCAAGTCTGCCGCGTCGCGTCCGCGCCCGTGGAGAACCGCGCCTCGCCGTGGTATCGTGGCACTCGCGCGCGTTGATGACCACCGAGACAGCGGGCCGGGCGAACATCGTGGACTTTGTTGAGACATCCAACTTTGTACAGCATTACTGGCTCCACCTGCTCGGGCTGGCCACCGTCTGTTTGCAGCTTGTCGCCGGCGGCCACGCGCTGTTGAACAAGCGCGACCCGCGCTCGGCCATTGGCTGGGTCGGACTGATTTGGCTAACCCCGTTGGTCGGCGCGACGCTGTATTTCCTGCTGGGCATCAACCGGATTCGTCGCCGTGCCCGTTCGCTGCGCGGCCCCATGGCGCGTGGTCAGCGCCGCTCCAAGTCGCCGACCAGCACGGTCGATCGGCTGTTCAAGGCCACGTCGGGGCACGGCGCGCACCTTGACCCGCTGGTCCGGCTGGTCGGCGAGGTGACCGGGCAGCCGCTGGTGATCGGCAACCGCGTGACGCCGCTCGAACACGGGTCGCGGGCTTATCCCGAAATGCTGGCCGCCATTCGTGACGCCCAGAAAAGCATCGTGCTGGCGACCTATATTTTTAACAACGACATCACCGGGCGCGAGTTCGCCGCAGCGCTCGGCCAGGCCGTCGAGCGGGGCGTCGAGGTCCGCGTGCTGGTCGACGCCATCGGCGCGCGCTACTCGCTGCCGACCATCTTTTCGCTGTTGCCCAAGTTGAAGGTGCGGTCGGCGCGCTTTCTGCCCACCTATGTGCCGGTCTTCGCGCCGTACTTCAATCTGCGCAATCACCGCAAAATCCTTGTCGTCGACGGCCACGTTGGCTTTACCGGCGGCATGAACATCCGCCGCTGCGGCAAGCAGGGCGAGGAAAGCGACGACGAACTGAACGACTTGCACTTCAAGCTCGAAGGGCCGATCGCCTCGCACCTGGCCCAGGTGTTTGCCGACGACTGGGAGTTCGCTACCGGCGAATCGTTGGACGGTGAGTCCTGGTTCCCCATGATCGAACCGGTGGGCGAAGCGCTGGCCCGCGGCATCGTCGATGGTCCCGACGAAAACCGGGGCAAACTCCGGCTGAGCATCTTGGGGGCGATTTCCTGCGCCGAATCGCGGATTCGCATCCTCACCCCCTACTTCCTGCCCGACCAGGCGTTGATCACCGCGCTGGGCGTGGCCCGCATGCGCGGCGTCGAGGTCGACATCATTCTGCCGGCCCAGAACAATCTGGCCCTGGTCCAGTGGGCCTGCACCGCCCAGTTGTGGCAGGTGCTCGAACATGGCTGCCGCGTCTGGTACAGCGCGCCCCCGTTCGATCACACCAAGCTGATGATCGTCGACGACTGTTGGACCTTGCTGGGCTCGGGCAACTGGGACCAGCGCAGCCTGCGGCTTAATTTCGAGTTCAACGTCGAATGTTACGACGCGGCGTTGGCCACCCAGCTCGAGCAACTGGCCGCCAAAAAGCTGGCCACCGCGCGGCAAGTCACCCTGACCGAGGTTGACTCGCGGGCGCTCCCCGTCCGGCTGCGCGACGGCATTGCCCGGCTCTTTTCGCCTTATCTGTAGGCGGCGCGGGGCTAGCAGTCCCACGCGGCCAGGCCGGGGCGCGGTGAATTCACGTTCATCGAACGCGCCACATTTCATACAATTCCCAGGAACGATTCCCCACGAGTCACACTCTGAAGTTTTGTAATGTCCCAGCACGCCGAAACGACGAACGACGAACCGCGCGTCGGCTGGGCTGCGCGCGTTCCGTCCTGGGCGCTGTCGTTGGTGTTTCATGCCGGGCTGTTCACCACGATGGGCTTGCTGCTGACCCCCGAGCAGCGCGGGGCGGCCACCGAACCCGGCCGCGACGTCGGCGTGGTGCTGGCCCATGTGGCGCCGTCGGGCGAGTTGCAATACGAATCGGCCCCGCTCGACGCCCCGACCGCGGACCAGCCCAGCGACGCCGTCGCCCAAAACAACCCGCTGGCCACTGCTGCCGCCGATCGGCCACCGCTCGACTTGAGCGAGGCGTTGCCCAAGCAGCGCAATACCATCGGCCCCGGCGCGGCCACCGGCCAGGCGGCCCCCTCGGCGACGGGTCTGACCCAAGGGGCGCCGTCGGGCAGCTCGAAGCAAGGGAACTTTGCCCGGACCAAAGTTTACGGCCTGGTCGGCGAGGGACAGCGGTTCGTCTATGTCTTCGATCGTTCGGCCAGCATGGGGGGCGAAGGGAACAGCGCGCTCCGCTCGGCCAAGGGAGAACTCTTAGCCAGCCTCGACAGTCTGGGCCCCGAGCACAGCTTCCAGATCATCTTCTACAACGAGCGGCCCACGATCTTTAACCCGCAAGGTCTGCAAGGGCGTTTGACGTTCGCCACCGACGCCAACAAGCGGGCGGCTCATCAGTTTGTCAGCGGCATGGTCGCCGACGGCGGCACCAACCATTACGACGCGCTGATGATGGCCCTGCGCCTGGACGCCGACGTGATCTTCTTCCTGACCGATGCCGACCAGCCAGGGCTCAGCCCCCCGCAGATGCAGCGCGTCCGCCGAGCCAACCAGCGGGCCTCGATCAATTGCATCATGTTCGCCGTCGGCCCGGCCCCGGCAGGGAGCGAAAACTTCCTGCAAGTCCTAGCCCGCGAGAACCACGGGCAATACCTGTACATCGACATCACGCGGCAATTGCGCCCATGAGATACACGGATCGGCACAACACGAGTCGGCTCGTTCGAGTGGCGCTGGTCGTCGTATTCGTCGGCGTCGCGCCGCTGCGCGGCGAGGACATCGTCACGTTGTCATCGGCATCGAAGCCTGACGGGCGAGTGCGGATGACCGGCACCGTGCTCGATTACACCGGCGCGGAGCTTTCGATCCAGCTTCCCGGCGGCTCGCAGCAGAAGTTCCCCGGTCGACAGGTGATCGAGATTCAGACCGCGCGGACGGCCGAGCACCGCCAAGGGGACGAACTGCTAGCCGCCCGGCAATACGCGGCCGCCGTGCAGAAGTACAACGACGCCTTGAAGCCCGACCGTGAAACACGGCGCTGGGTCCGCCGGCTGATCTTGTCGCGGCTGGTCGTCTGCTACGCGCGGCTCGATCGCGCGGCCATCGCGGGAGATTACTTCCTCACACTGGCCAAGGACGATCCGAACACCCCCTACTTCGACACCATCCCGCTGGCGTGGCGTCCGCAAAGCGTGCCAGCCGACCTGGAGCAAAAGGCTCGCGAGTGGGCCGGCCGCAGCGATTCGCCCCTGGCGCAACTGTTGGGGACGAGTTATCTTTTGACCACGTCGAACCAGGCCAACGCGCTGACCTTGCTACGTACCCTAGCATTCAGCAAGGACGAGCGTGTGGCCATGCTGGCCGAGGCTCAATCGTGGCGTGTGACGTTTCCAACGGCCACATCAGTGACGCTCAACGCCTGGGCCGAGCGCGTGGAAAGGTTTCCCGAGTCGCTGCGCGCCGGTCCCGAGTTCGCCCTGGGGCGCGCACTGGTCCAGCGCGATCAACCCGAGGCGGGCGCCATCGCGCTACTACGTGTGGCGATCGTCAACAGCGACGACCGGCCGCTGGCCAGCGAGAGTCTCTGGCTGGCCGGCCAGGCGCTGGAAAAACTGGGCAAACCCGTCGACGCCGCCCGGCTTTATCGCGAACTGATTGCCAACTATCCCGAATCATCGAACCTGTCGGCCGCGCAGGAGCGTTTGCGAGAGCTAAGCGCCGCGCCGGCCGCGACCAAATGAACATCAAAGGAGTGATGGCTTGCACACCATTCGTTACGCGGCGCTGACGTTGATCGGCTGGCTGGCGCTGGCTGCGCCCCTGGCCGCGCAAACCCCCGAGGCTCAGCGCCAAGTCGAGGATGACGTCAACTCGTTCAGCGGCATCATCCTGGCCGGCGGCAGCGTCGGCGCGGTGATCATTCTGTTGTCGATCGTCGCCGTCGGCCTGGCCATCGACTACCTGCGCACGCTACGGCAACCGGTCCTCATGCCCCGCGCGCTGGTTGAACAGGTCTGGCAGTTGGCCCAGCAAGGCCAGATCGCCGAGGCGCTGCAAGTCTGTCACAACGATCGATCGTGCCTGGCCATCGTGCTGGAAGCGGGCCTGCGCCACGCCGACGAAGGTTGGCCGGCCATCGAGAAAGGAATGGAAGACGCCCTTGCCGAGCAGGCCGGCAAGCTCTATCGCCGCATCGAATACCTGTCGGTCATCGGCAACATCGCGCCAATGCTCGGTCTGCTGGGGACGGTGGTCGGGATGGTGTTCGCCTTCCGCGTGGTCGCGACCACCCAAGGAGCCGCGCGCGCCGCCGATCTGGCCGAGGGTATCTACAAAGCCCTGATCACTACGGTCGAAGGGCTGGTCGTCGCCATTCCCGCGCTCGGCTTGTTCGCCATGTTTCGCAGCCGCGTTGAAAACATGCTCGGACAACTGGCGTCGACCGCTCAACAGACGCTCGCGCCGCTGCGCGCCCCCAGGCCGGCCCCGCGCCGCACGGCCCCCGTCGCCCCGCCGGTGGAGGGACGTTAGTCATGTTCGTCCCTCACGCCAAATCGCGACCGAGCCTGGAATTCAACATGACGCCGATGATCGACGTCACGTTCTTGCTGATTATTTTCTTCCTCGTCTCGGGTCACCTGGCTCACCAAGAGACGCAGCTCGAGCTGGAGCTGCCCAAAGCCGCCAGCGGTCACAAGCCCGACGACGAAGAATCGACGGCGCGGCGCGTAACGATCAACGTCCTCGACGACGGACAGTTGATGTTGGCCGGCCAGCCGGTCGACCCGGCCGAGTTGGAACGCCGCATCGGCTTTGAAAGCCGGCATGCCGAGCACCCAGGCCAGGAAGTCGAAGTGCGGATTCGCTGCCACCGCGCCGCGCCGTATCGCGCCGTCGAGCCGATCTTGCTGGCCTGCGCCCGCGGCGGCATCTGGAAGGTCACCTTCGCCGTGTTGCATCGCGACGGGAGCGGCTGATGCGTGTGCCCAGCTATAGCGAGGCCAATCGCGGTCGGATGGACACGAACATGACGCCGATGATCGACGTCGTGTTTCAGTTGTTGATCTTTTTCGTCTGCACGGTCAGCTTTCAGGCGTTGGAAGAAGTCCTACCGACCAATCTGCGCGCGCCGGGGGCGGGTGCCGGCGCGACCGCGCTCGATCCCGCCTTGGCCGAGTTGGAAGACGTGATCATTCGTATCGAGCGCGAAGGGGCCAAGACGCGCTGGTCGCTCAGCTCGCGGAACTTTGCCACCTTGCCCGAGCTGCGCGCCGTGCTGGGGCAACTGGCCCAACTGCGCGCCGACCTGCCGGTGATTCTCGACAGCCAGCCCGACGTGCCGCTGGGCGATGTGATCGACACCTACGACATGTGCCGCGTGATCGGCTTTGAGAAAATTCAGTTCGCGGCTCACACGCCGGTGAATCCCGCGCCGCCGAAGCCACCGGCGGGTTCTTAAGATCGGCCCGATTGTTCCACGAATGCGCTGCACGCTTGCCATACCGCTGAGACGGCTCCCCGAATGTCGCAACTTGCGCGCGCTGTGGATGCTGTACGTCGTCGCGTGTTGGTTTCTGTTAGTCGGTGACGTCGTTGCCAGCCCCCAAGATGAGCGATTCCTGGCGGGCTTGCGTGAGCGTCAACTGTATGAGTTGGCCGAGCGATATTGCCAGCGCCAACTCGATCGCTCGGGCCTGTCGCCGGCCCGGCGTGTCTGGTTCACTCTGGAAATGGCGCGGAGCTGCGCCGACCAGGCCCTCAACAGCGCCCCCGAGGCCCGCGAGCAACTCTGGCAGCGGGCGATTGCGGCACTCGACTCGGTGGCGAAACAAAACCCCTCGCCGAGCGACGTGGTGCTGACTCAAGTACAGCGTGGCTTGATCGCGTTAAGTCGCGGCAGGCAACTGCGCGCCGAGGCCCCCTTGTCGCTCGACTCAACTGGTGTCCAAGAGCAGGCGAAGCTCCATTTGCGACAGGCGATCGAGCAACTCGCTCATGCCGCGGCCACGGTCGATACGTTGCAGCGTCAGCGCGTCGGTCGGGCCGCCACGGCGGAAGATTCCCTTGGCGAGCCGCAATTGCTGGCGCTGACGCGGAACGTCACGTATCAGCAGTCGCTGGCCCTGATGGAGCAAGGGCTCTGCTACCCGGCCGATAGCGCCGATCGGCTGTCGTCAATGCAACAGGCGTACGAACGGCTGGGGGCGATCCCGGCGCTCGACGACGCGCTCGATTGGCAAGTGCAGGTGGCCCGGGTGGCAACGCTGCGCGAGTTGAACGATTGGACGAGCGCCGATCGACTACTGGCGGAACTCCAGCGCAAGCAGCCCCCCGCCGACGTAGCGCTGCTCCTACGCGCCGAACGGCTGCAATTACTCCTGGCTCAAAAACAGCTTGACGCCGCGCTGCGCGAAGCCGACGCCCTCGAGCAAGCTCTGCCAGCCGTGCGACCGGCGGAACTCGACATGTCAATTCTCGCGGTGTACCTTGCGGCCGCACAAGCTGACCGGCAAGCGAATCACGCTCCCGAGGCCGAGCGCCGACAGCAGCAAGCCGCCGCGGTGGCCCGCCGGATCGAAGAGCAACAGACTGCTTACTGGGGACGGATGGCCGAGATGACGCTGGCCCGAGCGGTCAGCGGCGCACCGGCCTCGGCCGACCTGGAACAATTGACCCGGGCAGCCGAGAGCTACTATCGGGTCGGCAAGCTCGGCGAGGCGATCGCCACGTACGAAGTCGTCGTCCAGCGCGCGCGTGAAACCAAACAGACCGACGCGATGTTCGCCGCCACGCTGGCCGCCGCGGCCATCGAACAGCAGCAACAACAATTCAGCCAGGCGGCCCAGCGGCTGCACACCCTGGCATTGGCGTCGCCCGAGAACGCCCGAGCAAGCGCCGCGCACTTGCAGGCGATTTATCTCATGGCCCAGCAGCTTAAACCCGCCGACGAGGCGGCATTCAAGCAATACCTGGCCTGGCTTGATGAGCATCTGCAACGCTGGCCGCGCGGCGAGACCGCCGACCAGGCGCGCGTCTGGCTCGGCCGGCTGCGCGAGCGTCAGCGCGCGTGGGAGCCGGCCATTGCGGCCTTTCGCGGCGTGAGTCCCGAGAGCGATCAATACACCGCAGCCGTCGAAGCGGCCGTGAGGTGTTACCTGGAATGGCTTGATCAACTGCGGCGCGAGCGACAATCGACTGAAGCTCTGGCGGCCCAGGCGGCTGCGTATTGCGAGCAGACGATCACCGGCCCCAGCGGGCAATTGCCGGCCCAGTGGACTTCGCTGCAACGCGACGCCGCTCAATGGGCGGCGGAAATCTGGTTGCAGTACGCCGGTCAGCAGTTCGCGCGGGCCGAGCGGATCGTTCGCGCCGCGCTGGCCGCTCCGGGCGAGACGAGCGCCGCCTGGCGTGAGTCGATGAACGCCTGGCTGGCGCTGGCCCTGGCCGGTCAAGGACGGCGCGACGAAGCGGCCACCACCATCGCCCAAGCCGCCGCGGGAAACACCAGCCAGATGCTCGCGCTGCTGGACAATCTGGCGCGCCTGGCCGCTGGCGCCACGCCCGAGGCCCGAGCCCAGTTGGCCGGCCTGTCACTGCGATTCATCGAGCAACAACCCGCGGCTACGCTCGAAAAGCTTACACCCGACCAGCGGCGGCGGTTCGAGCTAAACCGGGCACAGGCCATTCTCGACCTGGGCCGGCGACCCGACGGACTGGCGGCGTTTGAACAACTGAGCAAGCAACTGCCGCGCGACGCCGAAGTGATGAGTCACTACGCCCAAGCGCTCCTCGACGGAACCGATGCGGCGAATTGGCAAGCGGCGCTAGCTAAGTATCGCCAACTCGAACAGGGAACCCAGCCGGGAAGTGAACGCTGGTTCCGAGCCAAGCTCGGACTGGCGCTGGCCCATGAACGGCTGGGCAACGCTGCGCGCGCGGTGCAGATCGTGCAGTTGACGGCGCTCTTGCATCCGGAACTCGGCGGCCCCGAGTTGAAGCGGCAGTTCGATGAACTGCTGGCCCGGTGTCAACGACGCTGAGCTTTACGCGAGCAGCGATTTAAGATCGCTCACGCTTCGCACTGGTGGACTAGCCACCAGTGGCGCCCCTGCTTAATGGCGTTGGTCAAGGTGTAGGTCAGGCCTTGGCCTGACAAGATGGTGCGCACCACTTCGTCAGGCCAAGGCCTGACCTACGGTGCTTGCCGATGGCAAACACAAAGCCCCGGCGACTCGCCGGGGGCTAAAGTATTTTGCGCTCTCGCCAGTGACGACTTGAGCGGTTTACCGATACGGGGCGCGGACGAAGTACGTCCCGCTTTGCTCGGTGTGGAATGGCTGGGCCGGAGCGGGCACGATGCCCCAAGCGCCGATGTTCCCCGCGCCCGGATACGCGCGGCGGAAGCGGTAGCGGTTGGTCACCTTTTCGGTGTTGGCAACGCCCCAACTGTAGTTGACGTATCGCTTGCCACCCGGGGGCGCGACCAGCGCGTGGGGCTGGCCCCAAGCCGGGTCATAGTAGTTGGCGTGCCACGGCGTGCCCGCCGGGTTGCCGCGCCAGCCGGTTGACACCGGAGGATACTGCGCAAAGGCTTCTTGCGCCGCGGTCGCGGCCAGCACACCGACGACGATCAGCGTCGCCCAGGTTCGCAACTTCATGTCAGATCTCCTCGCGCGGCACGTCGTCGCCGCAATTTCGGTGTCGCCAGTCGGACCACTCAACCTGCCAAACCGGAGCGAACTTCGGCCCCTCGCCAACTGCTTACCAGTAGACCGCCCGGGTCGTGTTCATGGGCACCAGGTGGCCGCGCTGAAAGCGGCGATAGGTGCGCGCGTGGGGGTACATGAACTCCTGAGGGTAGAACGGCTGGTAGGTCAGGTACGTTCCGCCCACACGCGCCGGGACCGGCTGTGGCGACGGGTACATGCCAACCGGAATGCCAGCAGCGCCGCCCCCGGCATAGTAGTTGTAGAACAGGTCGTACGGTGGCCGGGCAGCCATCCCTTCGGCCCGGGCCGAGCCGGCCAGCGGAGCGCCCACCACCGCGACAGCCAACAACATCACGGCGGCCAGTCGGCCGCGCCAGGCAGAGACGGTCATGTGTGCGACTCCCAAAGGTCAGTCAGGGTCGGCCTGGCGACTCGCCCCCTAGAGGGCTACCGCGCCAGCATCATCGGGCCGCGCCGATCGCGGGGCATTTCAGGGGGATACCTCCCCCGCGGCCCCTCGCACGCGCCACTAGGCTCACGTTCGGCGTGGGCGGCACAAGCGGCTGAATCAAAATAACCTTCCCCGTGCAGTTTGCCTGATGCGTACGAAGCGACTGGGAGGGCTCCGCGCCAGGCGTTATAATCGGCACGGCCTTGCCCCCGGGGGTCGGCCAGGTCGCTCGGCCCAGGTTGATTTTCGCCTGGCAATGGCGGCCAACGGCAGGCCGCGACCGGCCTGGACCACCACGCCGAGTGAGCCACAGACTTAGGCTCGCCCTGGCACACGGACGGAGTCAGAAATGGAACTAGCGGCCACGGACTGGGGGCTAGTCTGTAGCGTACGGCCCTCGCGCGCACCATGACCGGTTACCTGGTCTCGTTGGTTCAACACGCGCCGAGCGCGTGCCGTAAGTCCAAAACGTCATCGCCACATCCACTGTATTTGATCGTCGGAGTCGCATGATAGTGTCGAAGCTCAAGTCGAAGAAACAGGCGGCCAAGGCCGACAAGCAACCCTCGAAATCGCGGCTAGCCGCGCCGTCGACCAACGGCGACGGCGATCACGAGGCCAACGGCTCGGCCGCCAGCGTCGAGCAGAACGGCGCCGCGTCGCACGTCGCCAATGGACACGCCGCGCCGGCCAAAGCGCCCAAGCGCCGCACCACGGCCGAGGCCATGGCCGCCGGCCAGCGCGATATCTCGGTCAGCGAGTTCTTCGCCAAGAACCGGCATCTGCTCGGCTTTGACAATCCGCGCAAAGCGCTGCTGACCACCGTGAAAGAGGCCGTCGACAACTCGCTCGACGCCTGTGAAGAGGCCGGCATCCTGCCCGAGATTTGGGTGCATATCGAAGCGACCGGCACGAATCGCTTTAAGGTCGGCGTTCAGGACAACGGCCCCGGCATCGTCAAGCAGCAGATTCCGAACATCTTTGGCAAGTTGCTGTACGGTTCGAAGTTTCACCGCTTGCGGATGAGCCGCGGCCAGCAAGGCATCGGCATCAGCGCCGCCGGCATGTACGGCGTGCTGACGACCGGCAAGCCGGTGAAGGTGATGTCGCGCATCGGCGCCAAGAAACCGGCGCACTACTTCGAGATTCAAATCGACACCAAGAAGAACAAACCCGAGATCCTGAACAACCGGGGCGAAGGGGTCGACGTCGAACCGGGCGAAGCCGGCCAGAAGCAAATGGAGAAGTACGGCATCGAATGGGTCGAAACGCCACACGGCACGCGCGTGACCATCGAGCTCGAAGCCAAGTACCAGCGCGGGCGCGGCAGCGTGGACGAGTATCTGTCCCAAACGGCCATCGCCAATCCTCACGTCACGATCCATTACAAGGATCCGGACGGCGAGGAGTATCACTACGCGCGGGCCGCCGAGGAATTGCCCCCCGAGCCCAAGGAAATTTTGCCGCATCCATACGGCATCGAACTGGGCAACCTGGTGACGATGTTGCAGGCGACCAAGGGATCGACCCTGTCCCAGTTCCTGACCAGCAGCTTCTCGCGGGTCAGCCCGGGCACGGCGGCCAAGGTGTGCGAGGCGGCCAAGCTGAGCACGCGGGCCAACCCAGGCCGGATCGGTCGCAACGACGCCGAGTCGTTGTACCAGGCGCTGCAAGCGACCAAGATTCCCGCGCCGTCAACCGATTGTATTACGCCGATCGGCGAGCCGTTGTTGCTGAAAGGGATGCACCACGTGGTGCCGGCCGAGTTCTACGCGGCCGAAACTCGCCCGCCGTCCGTCTATCGCGGCAACCCGTTCCTGATCGAGGTGGCGGTAGCCTACGGCGGCGCGTCGCAGGCGGCCAAGGTGACGCTCGAAGCGCTGACCGAGCTGCTGCAAGAGACCGACGCCCGAACGCTGCGCCAGTTTCTGATCAACGGCTTCAGCGGCGTTGGGTCCGAGGCGGCCGACAGGATCTTGGAAGAAGCGAAGTTCGGCACGCGTGTCTCGCCACAAAAGCTCAAACCGGCCGAGATCAAGCAACTGCACGAAGCGATGCGAAACGTGAACCTGGACGAAGGGCAGACGATGAACGTGCTGCGCTACGCCAATCGGGTGCCGTTGCAATTTCAGCCCGGCGCGTGCGCGATTACGCAAATGATCATGTCGACCAATTGGCGATCGTACGGACTAAGCCAGTCGCGCGGCGGCTTGCCCAGTGGGCCGGTGACCGTGCTGGTCCATGTGGCCAGTGTGTGGGTGCCGTTCACCAGCGAGTCGAAGGAAGCGGTCGCCAGCTACCCGGAAATCCAGCGCGATCTGCGATTGGGGCTGCAAGCCGTCGGCCGCAAGCTGGCCATGTACGTCCGCAAGCGGCAGAAAGTCAAACAGGAGGGCGAGCGGCGCTCGATCTTCCTGCGCTACCTGAAGGAAGTCGCGTCGGCGGTCCACGACATCAACGGCGCCAATCAGCAATCGCTCTATGACCAACTGCTGAAAGTCGCCAAACGCAAGACGGCCCAGGCCGACGCCAAATACGACGATCAAGGCCGCTTGGTCGAAGAGCCGGACGAAGAAGACTACGGCGACAAGGTGTTGATCGTCGGCCAGGCCGGCGACGAGCCGAGCGGCGAAGCGGTGGCGGATACGCCGAAGAAGGGCAAGAAATCGGCCAAGAAGTCCTAGGCCACGGCGCTGCGAAGCCACGTCACGGGCAGTTAGAATTGAAGTTATGCCTCTTCCTGAGCCAACCAATCAGAACCTCGGTGCGAACATCGGCCAACCGCCAATCGTCGGCATGGTCGAACCCTTCGAAGCCCGAATGAACCAGGATTTGGAGTGGGCCATGTCCGAAGGAAGCGTGTTCTTCGAGGGACGCGGCAAGGTTCAAGACAGCTTGCGCCGCGTTACCAAGCGATTGGACGAAATCGGAGTTTCCTATGCCGTGGCCGGCGGGATGGCGCTGTTCCTGCACGGGTATCATCGCTTTACCGAGGACGTCGATATTCTGGTCACGCGCGAGGGGCTACAGCGCATCCACGAACAGCTTGAAGGCCGCGGCTATGTACGCCGCTTTGAGGCCAGCAAGAATCTGCGCGACACCGAATCGGGCGTCAAAATCGAGTTCTTGCTTACCGGTGGTTTCCCCGGCGACGGCAAGCCCAAGGAAATCGCGTTTCCCGACCCGAGCGCCGTCGCCGAAGTGCGCAACGGCATCCGCGTGCTCAACGTACCGACCTTGGTCACGCTAAAGATCGCTTCGGCCTTGACGGGCGTGGGACGGACCAAAGATTTGGGCGACGTCGAAGAAATGATCAAGCTGCTATCGTTGCCCAAGTCGTTCGGTGACCAACTGCATCCATCGATCCGCGACAAGTACGAGTCGATCTGGTCGTCGATCAACGCTTCGCCCAAGCGTTATGTATTGTTGTGGAAGCACGAATCGCTGAAGCAACAAGTCGCCTCGCTCGATGAGTTGATCAATGCGATGCCGAGCGCGGCTTCGACCTTGGAAAGCATGCGCAAGGAAGGGATCACGCTCGATCCCGGCCTGACCACGCTCGAAAGCGCGTATCTCGTGACGACCGATCGCACGGTCGCCGACAAGTATCAGATGGAAGACGAATCAGAACTGTTAGATCGCACCCGCTAATTTGAACGGAAGCCAAACGCCTTATGGCAAAGAAGCAAGCTGCAAAGGCCGTCGCCACCGCGACCCTGTCGACCAAGGACAAGAAGACGATGGGGGCCCTGCGCGGCATGGCCAACGACGTCGAGCAAAAGGCCGAAAACGGCCGCGCGCCCCACCTCGACGTCCCCAGCCGGTCGCTGTCGAACGTCCGCTACAACAAGACCAAGAAGTTCATTGAAATGGGCTCGGGCACCAATCGCCGCGAGCTGTTCAACCTGTCCCAAGCCAAAAGCTACATGCAGACGCTGCTGGTCGGTAGCGGCTGCAAAAAGCTGATCGATCAGGGCAAGACGACCAGCTTGCGCGGTCTGTACTACATGCTCAAGCACTCGATCGAGGGGACCAAGGAAGAAACCTTCGAGGGGCAGGAAGAGTCGGACTCGATCATCGAAGACGTGGAAGTCACGCTCAACGCGCTGCGCGAAGAGATGCACCTCTACGCCAGCAACCGTGGCAACCTGGTTGGGCCGATCACCCTGGTCGACAACGGCGACACGATCGACTGTACCCGAATGGGAAGCGCCGGCTACAGCATTCCGTCGATCTGCGAGCCCGACGTGATCGAGCTCGACCCCCAGAAGTGCCAAGCCGATTTCATCCTGCACGTCGAAAAGGACACGGTCTGGCGCCGCTTTGCCGAGGACAAGTTCTGGAAGAAGCATAACTGTATCGTCAGCCACGGCGGCGGTCAGCCCCCGCGCGGCGTGCGCCGGTTGCTCCATCGGCTGCACAACGAGCTGAAGCTGCCGGTCTACTGTCTGCTGGATAACGACCCGTGGGGATACTACATCTACAGCGTCTTGAAGCAGGGCTCGATCAACCTGGCCTTCGAGAGCGTGCGGATGGGCATTCCCGACGCCAAGTACCTGGGCCTGCGCAGCATCGACTATGACCGTTGCGAGCTATCGAACAGCGTGAAGATCAACCTCAACGACCAGGATATCAAGCGCGCCAAGCAGATCGCCGAGTATCCCTGGTTCAAGGAAAAGAAAGCCTGGCAGAAAGAAATCGAGCGGATGCTCAAGAACGGCTTCAAGCTGGAAGTCGAATCGCTGATCTCCAAGGACATCAGCTACGTGACCGAGGAATACGTCCCGGCGCGATTGAAGGAAAAAGATTGGTTGGATTAGGAGCGATTAGCTATTAGCGACTAGCGATTCGACCGGAGCAGAGACGATCGCTTCGCGCCTTCTCTCTACCCCCCCACTCTGCCACCCCGCAACTCCCCCACTTCCTTCCCTGCGGGCAGCACGAAAATCTTCCCGTCTCCCATTCGCCCGGTCCGCGCCACTTCGACGATCTTGCGGATCACTTCCTCGACGCGGTTGTCCTCGACCCACAGCTCGATTTCCACCTTGGGAAGAAACGCCAACGAATATTCGCTGCCGGCGTATTGATCGAGATAGTTCTTCTGCCGGCCATAGCCCTTCACTTCCGTGACGCTGACGGCTTCGAGCGGTGCTCGCTTCAGACTGTCGAGCACCTTCTCGGCCAAGTACGGCTTGACGATCGCCACCACCTGTTTCATGTGCGGCCGCGCGGGACTTGAAGACCAGGATATCGAATCACGGGCGTGGGCGGGCGGCGCGTTACGAAATGAAAGTAGCGTAGCAACGCGAACTAGCTAAAAAAGTTATCGCCGAACAGGTTGAACTCGGGGCAAGTCACCACGTCCATGTCGCCGTTGACCTTCACACAGCAAGCCAGCCGCATGTTCGCTTCGTTGCCGATATACGCGAACGCGCCGGCGCCGACCTTGAAGGTGATCTTTTCCATCGCCCCCATCTCGCTGGCGTTTTCCAGCCCCTTGGTGATCAGCACGCGACAGGTGCCGCAATGTCCCAGCCCGTGGCAGTTGAACACTTCGTTCAGCTTGGCGCCGAACCCATTCAGACCGTTGTACAGCTTCACCCCCGCCTGCATCGCTTCCGTTCGCAGGTTGGCCCCCTCGGGAACATTGATCTGCTTCTTCTCGGTAACGAAGTTGACCACAGGCATGGGCAGCACCTTGCATGAACGAAAAGATATGATCTGACCCGCCGGCGCGCGAGCCGCGGTCGGAGCGCTATCGCGCGCCGTGCCGCGAAACCAGCATCTTACCCGTCGGCCCCGGTTTGTTAAAGACGGCCGCGCGAGCGGGGTCATTCGCGGGTTTTTCCCACATTTTCCCGGGTCAAGAGCCTGACGGCCTCGGCCGTCGCGACCCTATAATATCCCCGCGCGCCGCCCGACGCCCCGCGTTCCGTCACGCGCGGCGTACTCGTCAGGCATCGTTCCCATCACCCTCGTTGGAAGTCAGCACGACATGGAAAAGCTCATCCGCGGCATTGTCGAGTTTCGCGAACACCTGCTCCCCGAGTACGTCGAGCGCTTCGGAAAGTTGGCCTCGCGGCAAACGCCCGACGCTCTGTTCATCTCATGCTCCGACAGCCGCGTCGTGCCCGACCTGGTGGCCTCGACCGACCCGGGCGACCTGTTCGTGACGCGCAATGTCGGCAACCTGGTGCCGCCGGCCACGTACGAGGGGCACTCGACCGGCGATGTCTCGGAAGCCAGCGCCATCGAGTTCGCCGTGCTGGTCCTGAAGGTCAGCAGCATCGTCGTCTGTGGCCACTCGGAGTGCGGCGCCATGAAAGCCACGTTGGCTGGCGTCTCGGCCGACGAAACGCCGAACCTGGAGCGCTGGCTGCACCATTCGACCTCGGCGGCCATGCGGCTGGCCAACGAAGGCCCCTTGGACCCGACGATTGAACTGCACGACCAGCTTTCCCAACTCAACGTCCTGGTGCAGTTGGAAAACTTGGGAACCTATCCACTGGTGCGCGAGCGCATGCAGACGGGCAACTTGCGGCTCTTCGGCTGCTGGTTCAATATCGCCACCGGCGAGATGCTGGCCTATCGCCGCGAGACACGCCGCTTCGAGCCGATCGACCGCGACCACGCCGAACGAATGATCGCGGCATTGCACAGCAAGGCGTAGAACCTTCGACATGCACACTTTAGTGGGTAGCGCCGGCAACTGGTTGTCGGTGTCGCGCGGCGACAAGAGGGAATCGAGCGCCGTCCCGAGCCCTCTTGCGATGGCGACAAACGACCTTTAGCCCCCGGTGATTCACCGGGGGCGTTCGACTCACAACCGCGTTCAACTCCGCTTCGCGCCAAAAATGCCGCATCGCGCCGCCACCTACTTCTGGGCCGACATCATCCCGCTCAGTTGCGAATACTGGCGGTTTTTGCTGCACGTGACGATCGCCTCGTTGCCGTTTATTGGACTGTCGCTGTTCGCGCTCTACTTCGACGCGGTGACGCCCTTCCCGCTTTCGCTCGGCATCACCCCTTACGAAGTCGGCGGCGGCGTGCTGGGCGTGCTGCTGGTGTTGCGGACCAACTCGGGTTATGACCGCTGGTGGGAAGCCCGCCGGCTGTGGGGTGGTATCACCAACCAGAGCCGAGCGTTGGTGTCGGCGGGTGTGGCCTATGCCCCCGCCGGTGCGTGGCGCGAGGAACTGGCCCGCTGGGTGGTGCTCTATGCCCATGCCGTGCGGCGCAATCTGCGCCGCGAGCACGAACTGCCCGAGGCGGCGCGCCTGCTCGGTGCCGACGTCGCGGCCCAGGCGATACCCGACGTGACGCAAGCCCCCTTGTGGATCAGCACCCGAATCGCCGAGCTGTTGCAACAGACGGCCGCGCGCGGCGAGTTGTCGACCGCGGCCCATCTGCAAATGGAGCGCGAGCGAATCGGCCTGGTCGATCACTGGGGCGGCTGTCAGCGGATTCTACAGACGCCGTTGCCCCGGGCCTATGCGATCGTCGTGCGGCAGTTTCTGTTTGTTTTCTTGGCGACCTTGCCGTTCGGCATTCTACAAGACGTGCATTGGCTGGCGCCGCTGGTGACCATGTTCGTGGCGATCCCGATGTTGGCCATCGAAGAAATCGGCACCGAGCTACAAAACCCGTTCGCCACAAAGAACATCAACCACCTGCCGCTCGACGACATCTGCACAGGTCTCGAGACCAGCCTGCTCGAACTAGCCACCGTGAAGCAGAGCGCGTAGACATCGCTACCCAACAACAGCGCTCCCATCATCACGGAGCATGAAGCAACCCTTCTCCCCCCGGGAGAAGGTGGCCGAAGGCCGGATGAGGGTCAACGCCGCGCAATGCTTAAGGCCGAGACTTGGTAGGCCACTCCCGTAGGATGCACTCCATGCACCTTATACTCCGCTGCGGGCGCGGGAAGTGAATCAGGCTGATAGCGGCACTGACCGTGGTGGCGAATCGTTTGGCATTTGGCCAGGACACTCAATCTAAGGTGCAGAGAGTACACCCTACCAGGCTAGCTCGCTGGTGCGGCTGACACTAAACTAGGAACCGTTAAGTCCTTATTCCAGGAGAACTTGTCCGCTTAATGAAACAATTCGAATGACGCGCGTGCGTCAAGTTTGCTGCTTCGCAGAAACGACCAACCTGAGCCGTAAGGCTCTTGAAAACAGAAGCGGCGCTTGGACCGCGCCTCCGCAAGGGGGCGTCGGCCGGTGCTGTTCTGTTTGCCCCTTGGTCGGGGTTCTGCGAGCGGCGTTGGTTCGACGCTCCTTTTTATTTGGGGTACACCTCATGGCCGTTCGAGAAAAGAGTCTGCCCGTCGCCATTGGTTTGAACTTCGTACTGGTTGGTCTGGGTTACTTCTACATGGACCGGCCATTCTCAGGCATCGGTTGTCTGCTAATCGCAATCTACACCTATGCCGGATATGGACTATATGGGTTGCTGGGATCGTGGCTGTCTCTGAATCTGGTGATGCTCATCGACATGCTCATTCTGCGTAGCATCAACAAGCAAGAGGTAGCAGCAGCCACCACCAAGAAGTGCCCCAATTGTGCCGAGACAATAAAGCTCGAAGCGCGGGTTTGTCGCTACTGCCAGACCAAGCTATTTAGCTCGAACGCGGAACAAGTCGATATGTCCGCGATCGCCAGTTTCAACAAGGGCCAGCAGAGTCCTACCGCAAGTATTGATGATCTGGTGGGTGATTGGGAACCGGAAGCCGAAGCGAAGACGGAACCGTTAGCGACACCCGCCCCAGTCTCCGTATCACCACCGTCGGAAGCCGATCGCTATTTGGCCCATGCCAAGGATGTTCTGCAAACCGATCCCAAACGAGCCGCGTTGGTCTGCCGGACCATTATCAAACGCTGGCCGGACACGACGGCCTCCAAGAACGCGACTCGATTGCTTGAGGAAAAGCTAAGCTAGGCGGGCGCCGTTTGAAGTGGAGGGTGGACCCTCATCCGGCCTTCGGCCACCTTCTCCCCGGGGGAGAAGGGTTGACGCCGGCCCGCAATTCGTCAGTTGTCAGTAGTCCGTGGCCAGTTGCACCCTGGCGGAATCCGGGTGACGCTGCGCGCCGATCTGTCGGCGGCATTCGAGTTCGAGCGTCATTCCCGCGCAGGCGGGAATCTAGACGCCAACCGTCACCACTAGATTCCCGCCTGCGCGGGAATGACGGCATCCGCATGACAAATGCCTAAACTCCATTCACCTGAAATTGGCCCACGAGTTCTCTTTGCCCACCTCAGCGGTTTTCTCTGCGCCCTCTGCGCCTCTGCGGTTCAAACTGCTGCCGCATTTCCGGCGTCGTGACCGTCGTGCCGTCGTGGTTGAATGCTCTTCATCATTCGTCATTTCCTACTCTGTGCCTTGTGGTTCAATTGCCTGGCCACCGCTACCCCAGCAGCTCTTTAATCACTTCCCCGCCGGTTTGGCTCAGTTGCTTGAACCGCCCTTCGTGAAAGTAGGTCAACTGGTTGTCGCTCAGCCCCAGCAGGTGCAGCAACGTCACGTGCAGATCGCGAATCGGATGCACCGCCTCGACGGCCGTGGCCCCCAACTCGTCGGTCGCGCCGATCACTTGCCCGCGCCGCACGCCCCCGCCGGCCAGCCACATGGCCATCGCCCGCGCGTTGTGATCGCGGCCGGCCGCCTGGGCGCCGCCGCGCACGCCATTGTCGGGCGAACGGCCAAACTCGCCGCACCAGACGACCAGCGTCTCGTCCAGCAGCCCGCGCTGTTTCAAGTCTTCCAACAGCGCCGCGATCGGCTGATCGACCGAACGAATCCGCGCGCGATGAGACCGCTCGATGAAATCGTGCGAGTCCCAGCCCCCCGAGTAGACCTGCACGAAGCGGACCCCCTGCTCGACAAGCCGCCGCGCCAACAAACACCGCCGACCAAAGTCGTCGGTCTCGCGCTGGCCCATGCCGTAGCGCTGGCGAGTGGCTTCGCTCTCTTGTCCCAAATCGACGATCGCCGGCACGTCGGCCTGCATCCGAAAGGCCAGCTCATAGGCGTGCATCCGCGCGGCCAGTTCGTCATCGTGCGGATGCCGGGCCCGATCCGCCTCGTTCCACTCGGCCAGCAAGTCCAAGTTCCGCCGTTGTAGCTCGGTGGTCACGCCGCGCGGCGGTCGCAAGTCCAAGATCGGCGAGCCTGCCGCGCGCAGCGACGTCCCTTGATAGAACGCCGGCATGAACCCGTTCCCCCAGTTCGCGGCCCCGCCTTGCGGATAAGCCGCCTCGGGCAGCACGACGAACGCCGGCAGATTGGCGTTCTCGCTGCCGAGCCCGTACGTGACCCAGGCCCCCAGCGCCGGGTCGCCGCCGAACTGGTTCCCCGTGTTCATGTGATAACAAGCCGTCGGGTGATTGATCGACTGGGCCTGCAAGCCGCGATAGACGCACAACTCGTCGGCCACGCGCGGCAGGTGCTCCCAGACGTCGCACATCTGCAGGCCCGACTGGCCGACCTGGCGAAACTTGAACGGGCTTTGCACGTAGTAGCGTTGGCCACTGGCCATGGCCGACGCGAACTTATCCTGGCGCTCGAAGGCCTGCATGTGGACATCGTTGAGCTTCGGCTTGGGATCGAACGTGTCGATGTGGCTGGGGCCACCCTCCATGAACAGCATGATGCAGGCTTTGGCCTTGGCCCGATGATGCGCCGGCTTGGCCGCCAATGGGTTCACGCGCTCGGCGTTTGCATCACCACCCGACTTCGCGGCCCCGTCGATCTTGCGCGCTTCGTCGGCTTGCAACAACGTATTCAGCGCCGCCGTCCCCAGCGTGGCCCCCAGGCCATAGAGAAACTCGCGCCGCGGTGGCACAAAAAGTTTAGCGCACATAAAGAAACTCGTTCGAGTTGAACAGCACCAGACACAACTCCGCCAACGCCCGCGTCCCCGGGCCGACATCCCACGGCTTCAAGTCCGACTGGAACGACTTCATCCGGTCGAGCATTTCATCCCAAATGAACGGCTCGCCGGTCATCTCCTCGATCATCTCGCGCCGCACCGAGCGCGGCGGGTCGACGCGCTGGGGCTCGTGCTGTCGATGCCAAGCAGTCATCCGCTCGACGTGCTCGACGGCACGAGCGGTCTCTTCGGCCCGCGGCGCGCGACCATAAACCAATTCAAACGCCCGGGCGATTTGCGCCGGCCGATCCGACGCCTCGCGTTCCAGTCGCGCGGCCAGCGCCAACGCGCGATCGTGGGCTTGTTGAGCATTGAACAGCGCGAACACTTGGGGCGTGACGGTCGTGTTGTCGCGGCACTCGCACGAAGTGTCGCTGACCGGCTGGTTGAAGACTTCGAGCATGGGATCGGCCAGCGTCCGAATGCGAAACGCGTAGAGCGTCCGCCGGTGCCGCTCGCGCGGATCGGTCGCCGGTTGATAGGCCGGCGCGACCGAACCCATAATGTGGCGCGGCTGCATCGCCACTTCCCAGTTCAGCTCGACGAACACGCCCGGCCCGCCCAGCCGCGGGTTCAGCTCGCCGGTCGCGGCCAGCATGGCGTCGCGAATCTCCTCGGCCGCCAACCGGCGACGCGGATAGTACGACAGTCGCGCGTTCCGCGAGTCGGCCTGGGCCACCGCGTTGGCGTCGACCGGGTCGCACCGCCGCGCGTACGCGTCGCTGGTCATGATCAGCCGGTGCAGCCCCTTGATCGACCAGCCGTGGTCAATGAACCAGGTGGCCAGCCAATCCAATAGCTCGGGATGGCTCGGCCGAGCCCCCATCTTGCCAAAGTTGTTCGGCGTGGCGACCAACCCGTGGCCAAAGTGCTGCTGCCAGACGCGATTCACAATCACGCGGGCCGTCAGTGTGTTCTCACCGCTGGCAATCCAGCGCGCCAGCGCCAATCGACGCCCCTCGACCGCGGGGGGGACGCTGTTCCAGGCGCTCGGTTCCGCGCGGCTGTTCGAGTGGGCCACCGCCGACAAGACGCCCGACTCGACCTTATCGCCCGGCGCGTCGAGCGCCCCGCCGGTCAGGATGCAGACGTCGGGCGCTTCGCCGCGGCGTTTGGCCTCGGGGGGCATGTCGTTATTGAGTCGTGGCGAGAAGTAAAGCCGCGGCGCGCCGCTATAGACGCTGAAGGCGATCGGCTCGTACCGCTTCAGCTCGCGCTCGAGGTACGACTTCCGCTTCTCGGTCACCTTGAGCGTGCTTTTCTCGATCTCGTCCAGGCCAACCAGACGGAGCTTCTGCTGCTCGTCGCCCGATAGCTCCTTGATGTCCTTCACGCCCCACTCGGCCAGAACCCGTTCGAGGGCCGCCTTGGTCTTGGCGGTGATCGCGTCGCTGGTCGCTTCGCACTCGGCGATCAAGCGCCGCAGGCGGGCCTGCTCCTCGCTGACGTCGCCAAGCTTCTCGCTGGCCAGGAACGGCACGCGACGATCGGTGAGTTGCGTCGGGGCAAAGACCGCTTGCAGCCGATAGTAGTCGCGCGTCGGCACTGGATCGAACTTGTGATCGTGGCACGACGCGCACCGCAGCCCCTGCCCCAGGAACGTCACGCCGATGCCGTGCGTGACGTCGTCCAAGAATTGCTGCCGCGTCACGGCCGCCACGCTCATCGAGGTGTGTTCCCACGGCCCCATTCGCAAATAGCCGACCGCGATTTGCAACTCGGGATCCTTGGCGTCGAGTTCGTCGCCGGCGATCTGCTCGACGATGAACCGGTAGAACGGCTTGTCGGCGTTGAAGCTGCGAACCACATAGTCGCGATAGCGCCAGGCGTTCGGCCGCTCGAAATCGTTGGAAAAGCCGCTGGTGTCGGCATAGCGCACCACGTCCAGCCAGTGCCGCGCCGCTTGCTCGCCATAGTGCGGACTGGCCAGCAGCCGATCGACGAGCTTCGCGAATGCCTCGGGCGCGTCGTCGGCGTCGAAGGCCGTCACATCCTCCGGTCGTGGCGGCAGCCCGAGCAGATCAAATGTCGCCCGCCGCACGAGCGTTCGCCGGTCGGTGCGCGGGGCCGGTTGCAACTTGGCCTCAGCGATCTCCTCGTTGAGGAACGCATCGATCGGATGCGCGGCCCCTTTTGGCACCTGCGGGCGCTGGATCGGCAGATAGGCCCAAATCTCGTCGGGCTTGTAGCGGCGCTGATTCCAGGCCTCGCTCAACCCACCGCTGGTCGACACGAGCGTCCCTTCAGCTTGTTGGTCTTCTGGCGCGGCGGACTTGCCCGCGCGCGCTTTGGGCCACGGGGCGCCGGCTTCGATCCAGCGTTCGATCGAGGCGATTTCATTCGCCCCCAATCGGTTGCGGGCCTGAGGGGGCATCCGCAGTTCTTCATTGTCCCAGAGGATCGCTTGGTAGAGCAGGCTTTCGCGCGGCTTCTTCGGCACCAGCGCCGGGCCCGAATCGCCGCCGCGCAGCAACGCCCCCCGCGAGCGCAAGTCGAGCCCCCCTTCCAGCTCCTTACCGTCGCCGTGGCAGCCGAAGCATTTTTCGCGCAGTACCGGCAACACTTCGCGCTGGAACAACGGCTCGGCATCAAGCGGCTCGGCGGCGTGCGCCACCGCAGCCACGAAGATTGAAACACAAGCGCTGACCGCCGAACGCAACGTGAGGCTCATACGATGTTCGCCTCCAGCGCCGCGAGCGCGGCCGCGCGATCGCCGGCCCGAACCGCGTTGAAAACGGCCAGGTGTTCTGGGTAGACTTCGCTCAGCGATTCGTGCCGCGAATAGACCAGCAACATCCGCGAGACGATCGGCAGCCAGACCGCCACCAGGTCGGCGTCGCCAGTCCGCTCGATGATCCAGCGGTGGAACGCCATATCGTGTTCGATCACCCCGGCAAAGTCGTTGGCGTCACAGGCCCATTTGAGCCGATCGAGGATCGAATGCCACGAGGCCAGCGCCGGCTCGTCGAGCTCGTCGAACACCAAGTCGAGCGCGAACCGTTCGATCTGCCGCCGCAGGGAAATCACCAACGGCCGCAGCGTCTCGCTCGGCCCGCCGTGAACCCGAACGCCGCAATTTGGCTCGGCGACCAGCAGACCTTCCTGGGTGAGTTGCAGCAGGGCGTCACGAACCGGCGACCGGCTGACACCGTAGCGTTCGGCCAGCTCGACTTCGCGCAGCGGATCGCCCCGACGCACGCGCCCCGACAAGACTTCTTGCCGCAGATGATTGGCGATTTGCTCGCGAATGTTGCGAAAAACGACGGGAGATGCCATGAGCGGTGCGACCCTCGTTCGGATGGCAAGTTTTCCACAACATAACAATACCTAAACTTCAACGCGACAAAAACTTGTATGAATTGTATGCAAAATACAATCGATGTACCAAACTCCTTTTCATGGGCCAACTTAACGCTCCCCGCGCCGCTAGTCCCTTCGCCAGCACTGGTCTACGATGGCAAGTTGCGAAACCCTGTCCTTGAGCCCAGAGAGTTGCCCGTGCCCGAGCGTGTCATCGCGCTGCGTCGCGTCGAAGTTCACAACTTGCAGCAAGTGGACCTCGATCTGCCGCATTATCGCTGGATCACCTTCTGTGGCCTGAGCGGCAGCGGTAAGAGCAGCCTGGCGTTCGACACCCTCTATGCCGAAGGCCAGCGGCGGTACATCGAAAGCTTCTCGGCTTACACCCGGCAATTCCTCGAACGCCTGGAAAAGCCCGCCGCCGAGCGGATCGACGGCCTGCCGCCGGCCATCGCCATTGCCGCCGACAGCTCGACACGCTCGAATCGCTCGACCGTCGGCACGGCCACCGAGACGCACGACTACCTGCGGCTGCTGTTTGCCCGCATCGGCCGCGTGATCTGCCGCGGCTGTGGCCGCTGGATTCGCCGCGAGTCCCCCGAAACGATCGTCGATGCCTTGCGGCGTTTGCCCGAGGGAACGCGGTTTCTGTTGGCCTTTGAATCGCACGCCGAAGAAAGCGACGGCACAGCGCCGCTGGTCGAACGGCTCCGCAGCCTGGGCTTTCAGCGCGTGATCGCTGACGAAAAAACCATCACGCTCGAACAAGCGCCGGCCGATTGGAACCCCGAGAAGGTATTCGTCGTCGTCGACCGGCTGACCGCCGGGGCGCAAGGCGAAACCCGGCTGCGCGACTCGCTCGAGACGGCGCTCGGCCACGGCGCGGGACATTGTTCGGTCTGGCTACCGGCCGAGGTGCGTACCGAGGTCTTGCCCGCCGGCGTGCCCGCGACACTCGACGGCCAGCCCTGGCGTCGGCTCGGCTTTGGCACCCAATTGCGCTGCGACGATTGCGGCATCGATTACCCCACGCCCGAGCCGCGCCTGTTCAGCTTCAACAGCCCGCTCGGCGCGTGCGCCGAATGCGAAGGGTTCGGCAATGTGATCGATCTGGACTGGAACCTGATCGTCCCCGACGCGAGCAAGTCGCTAAGAGAGGGGGCGATCGCGCCGTGGAACACGCCGGCCTACGAGCATGAGCTGAAAGAGTTGTTGGCGCTCGCCCGCGATTACGAGCTGCCCGTCGATGTGCCGTTCGGCAAGTTGACCGAGGCGCAAAAGGCGCTGATCGTCGCGGGCGTGCCCGAGCGGAAATTCGGCGGCCTGAACGGGTTCTTTGCCTGGCTCGAGCGCCGCAAGTACAAGATGCACAACCGCGTCTTTCTCAGTCGTTGGCGCAGTTATCGCACGTGCCCCACGTGCGAAGGCCGGCGGCTGAACGCCGACGCTTTGTCGGTGCGCGTGGGCGGCAAGAATCTGGCCGAGCTGTCGGCCATGAAAGTCGGCGACGCGCTCGGCTTCTTGAAAGCCCTGGAACTGAGCAACCACGAGCGGCAAGTGGCCCGGACCATGCTCGAACAGGTCCAGTCCCGGTTGAACTTTCTGGTGGTGGTGGGGCTCGACTATCTGACACTCGATCGGTCGTTGCGGACGCTGAGCGGCGGCGAGTCGCAGCGCGTGGCGCTGGCCTCGGCCATCGGCAGCAGCCTGGTCAACATGCTGTACGTCCTTGACGAGCCGTCGGCCGGGCTGCACCCGCGCGATACTGACCGGTTGATCGGCGCGATCCGCGGCTTGCTGGCGCGACAAAACACCGTGATCGTCGTCGAACATGAAGAGGCGATGATCCGCGCCGCCGATCAGGTGGTCGAAATTGGTCCCGGCGCGGGCCAGCGCGGCGGCCGCGTCGTCTTTCAGGGGACGCCCGAGGAAATGATCGAGTCGCCCGACAGTCTGACCGGCGACTACCTGGCGGGACGCCGGATCATTCGCAGCCCCCAGCGCCGCCGCACGCCGAACCACGGCTGGATTCGCCTGGCCGGCGCGCGGGGGAACAACCTGAAAAACCTGACCGTCGAGTTTCCGCTAGGAATGCTCTGCGTGGTCACGGGCGTGAGCGGCGCCGGCAAGAGCACGCTGGTGCAAGACACGCTGTATCCGGCGCTGTGCAAACGAATGAAGAAGGAGACGACTCCGCCATTGGCGCACGATGACGTGCTGGGGGACGGTCAGATTGGCGACGTGGTGCTGGTGGATCAAGCGCCGATCGGCCGTTCGCCGCGCTCGAACCCGGTGACCTACATCAAGGCCTTCGACGAAATCCGCGCCGTCTTTGCCGCGACCGTTGACGCCAAAACCCGCAACTACACGGCCACCCATTTCAGCTTCAACAACGAAGCCGGCCGTTGCAGCCAGTGTGAAGGGGACGGCTATATCCAGGTCGACATGCAGTTCCTAGCCGACGTGTTCATGAAATGCAGCCAGTGCCACGGCCGGCGCTATCGCCGCGAGATTCTCGACATCAACTATCGCGGCCGCAACATCGCCGACGTGCTCGATATGACCGTTCGCGAAGCGTTCACGTTCTTTCGCGGCCACGCCAAGGTGCAAGCGCGGCTCAAGCGGCTGATCGACGTCGGACTCGACTATCTGCGGTTGGGACAGCCGGCCAACACCTTGAGCGGTGGCGAGTCGCAGCGGCTGAAACTGGCGGCCTATATCTCGGCCGCCAAGCGCGGGCGGACGTTGTTCCTGTTGGACGAGCCGACCACGGGGCTTCACTTTGCCGACATCGTGCAGTTGCTCGATTGCTTCGAGGCCCTGCTGGCCGTCGGACATTCGCTGATCGTCGTCGAGCACAACCTGCACTTGATCAAGTCGGCCGATTACCTGATCGACCTGGGCCCCGGCGCGGCCGACGAAGGGGGCGAAGTCGTCGCGACGGGCACGCCCGAGAACGTGGCCCGACAGTCGCGCTCGATCACGGGACGTTACCTGGCCAAAGCGTTGGCCGAGGCCCAGCAAGCCGCGGCCAGCGTCTAGGATCGAGCATGCCGATGTCACCACTCGATCAATTGCGCGTCGTCTCGACCGTGGCCAGCGCGGCCTCGGCGCGCGTCTATGTCCAATTACCGCGTGCTGATGATGACGCATTGGCGATCAAGGGAACGCTGACGGGGCCGTTTTGCCGCGGGCATCACACGCTGACGGCGCGGATGCCGCTGGTGGACCGCGGCCCTGGGCCGACCGTGCTGGCCGAAGGTGTCGTCGTCGACCCCTGCCCTTGGACGCCCGACGAGCCGTTCTTGTATCAGTTGGATGTCGAGTTGTGGCGCGGCAGCGAGCGCGTGGCCGAGGCGCGCCGCACCGTCGGTCTGCGCGGCATCGAGCTGCGCGGCGGCTGGCTGCGACGCCAGGGCAAGCCTTGGGTGCCTCGCTGTGTGCCGTATGCCTGGGGCGACACGCACGATTGGAGCGAATGGCGCGCGGCAGCAGCCGTCGCCATCGTGCGGTCGCCGAGTGACGAGCTTCTGCACGCCGCGACTGAGTATGGCGTAGCCCTGGTGGTCGAGTCGGATCGGGCCGACACCGAGACACTGGTACGATTGGCTGAATGCCCCGCCGTGGCGATCGTGGTGTTGTCGCGCGATGCGTTGCTGGACGAAGACGCCCGCACGGTGGCGCGTCGGTTGATTCTGGCCGGGCGTTCGACGCCGGAAGCGCCGGGTCAACCGGCCGCTTGGGAGCAACTGGCCTGGTGCGTCTTTGATCGAGCCGACGAACTGGCGGCGCGGCGGGGCGCCTGGCCGGCGTCGCTTCCCTTGGTGGGCGCGCAGCGGCTGGTCGAATCGCTCGACTTGACCGCGGCGCGCGCCGCGTGCGACCATGCCCAAGGGCTGTTAGCCGGGCACGTCCAATGTGCCGGCTTTGCCGTGGTTTGAACTGCTTTCTGAACCGTTGTGGATAGATCGATCCCGATGTCGCACGCCGAAGCTGATGACGATCCGACCCTGGCGCGATACTCGCGACAGATGCGTTTCGCGCCGATTGGCGTCGAGGGTCAGCGCCGCTTGCGCGCCTCGCGCGTGCTGGTCGTCGGCTGTGGCGCGCTCGGCGGGGTGCTGGCCGGGACGCTGGCCCGAGCGGGCGTGGGGCAACTGCGACTGGTGGATCGCGACTTTGTCGAGCTGACCAACTTGCAGCGGCAAGCGTTGTTCGACGAAGACGACGTGGCCCAGGCGTTGCCCAAGGCCGAAGCGGCGGCCGCCAAGCTGCGGCGGATCAACTCCGACATCACCATCGAGCCGATCGTGGCCGACGTCACGGCCGAGAACGTGGCCGAGCTGTTCGCCGGCGTCGACGTGGTGCTGGACGGGACCGATAACTTCGACACCCGGTTCTTGTTGAACGACGCGGCGCTGCGCTACCAACGGCCGTGGGTCTTTGGCGGTTGCATCGGCGCCGAAGGGCAAACGATGACGATCCTGCCGGGCGAGACGACGTGCTTGCGATGCATAGTGCCCGAGCCGCCCGAGCCGGGGACGACGGCGACCTGCGACACGGCGGGAATCGTCGCGCCGATCATCAACGTGATCGCTTCGATCCAGGCGCTCGAAGCGATCAAGCTCTTGACCGGCCAGCGCGACGCAGTGCAGCGCGAATTGCTGGTCGTCGATCTGTGGACTAACCGCTGGCGCCAGATGCGGATCGACCGAGCCGCCACTTCGCCGACGTGCCCCGCCTGCCAGGGGCGCTATGACTGGCTCGATGGCACGCGCGGCAGCCAGACCGTCGTGCTGTGCGGGCGCAACTCGGTCCAGGTGCGCGGCGCGGCGGGGGCGCGACTCGACTTGGACGAACTGGCCGGCAGGTTGCAAGGCCTCGCAACCGTCGAGCGCAATCGCTTCTTGCTACGGGCGCGCGTCGACCAATACCAGCTCACGATCTTTCCCGACGGGCGAGCGATCATCACCGGCACCGACGACCCCGTCACGGCGCGGACGCTGTTTGCCCGCTATGTCGGCGTGTGAGCACGCATCTTACCCTTCTCCCTCCGGGAGAAGGTGGTGAGCGCAGCGAACCGGATGAGGGTCCACGTGGCCCAATGCGACGCGTTTGAAGGAGGCGACGGTGACCCTCATCCGGCCTTCGGCCACCTTCTCCCGAAGGGAGAAGGGCTGGTGCGCGCCGTGTGATGAAGGCGCGCATCTTGAAACTCACGCCACGCGGTTCGTGGCGGCTTCCATGATTCGCTGCTCGGTCGCTTCGGCCCGCGAGAATTCGCCGGTCAGCCGCCCTTCGCATAGCACGACGATCCGATCGCAGAGGGTCAGCAACTCGGGTAGCTCGCTCGACGTGACGATGATGCCCAGGCCCGAGCGGCACAGTTCGTCGAGCAACCGGTACAATTCGGCCTTGGCGCCCACGTCGATGCCGCGCGTCGGATCGTCGAGCAACAACAGCTTGGGGCGCGTCAACAGCCAGCGGCCGATGATCGCTTTCTGCTGGTTGCCGCCGCTTAGACTGGTAATGGCCGCTCCGATGCCGGCGGTCTTCACGTGCATCCGCTCGGCCATCTGCTCGGCCAGCTCGGCTTCGCGGCGCAGGCTGAGCCAACCGCCGCGGGCCGCTTCGCGCAACTGGCACAGCGAGATGTTCTGGCCGACATTCATCTTGTCGAACAGGCCAAGTCGCTTGCGGTCCTCGGTCACCAGCGCCACGCCGGCGCGGCAAGCGTCGGCCGGGTGCTCGAAGCGAACCGGCTGGCCGTCGAGGACAATCTGACCTTGCGGCCGCTCGGGGCTGGCGCCGAACAGGGCTTCGAGCAACTCGGTGCGGCCGGCCCCCATCAGCCCCGCCACGCCCAATATCTCGCCACGGCGGAGCGCGAAGTTGATGTTTTGCAAGCGCCAGGCCCGGGCGTGTCCGCGCCAGGGGAGCGCGAGCTGATCGACCTTGAGCAACGTCTCGCCCGGTTGCCGCGCGCCAAAGTGGGTGGCTTCGAGCTCGCGGCCGACCATCAGGTGGGTCACCTCGCGCGGGCTGGTTTCGGCGCATTCGAGCGTGCGGACCAGTCGGCCGTCGCGGAGGATCGTGATTCGATCGGCCAGGCGGAACACCTCGTCCATCTTGTGCGAGATATAGAGGATTGTCACGCCGCGTTGCCGCAATCGCTCGATCACGCGGTAGAGCCGGGCGACTTCGGCCTCGGTCAAGGCGCTGGTCGGCTCGTCCATGATCAGGACTTCGGCCCGCAGCGACAGGGCCTTGGCGATCTCGACCAACTGTTGATCGCCCACGCGCAGGGCGCCGACGCGAGCCCGCGGGTCGATCGGACATTCAAGTTCGACGAACAGTCGGGCGGCGGCGGCTTCCATGGCCCGCTCGTCCAGGCGGCCGAACGATCGGCAGAGCTCGCGCCCTAGGAACACATTGGCGGCCACGCTCAACTGCTCGACCAGGTTCAACTCCTGGTGAATGATGCTCACGCCGGCGCGCTCGGCATCGCGGGTGCCGGTGAACTGAACCGGCTGGCCGTGCAGGCGAATCTCGCCGTCAAAGCCGACGATCACGCCCGCGAGGAGCTTCATCAGGGTGCTTTTGCCGGCACCGTTTTCGCCGCAGATGGCGTGCAGCGAGCCGGTCTTGACCTCGAACGAGACATCATCGAGCGCGAGCACGCCGGGAAAGCGCTTGGCAACGTGTCGGATTTCGATGATGTGAGGCATGGAAATAAACGATAAACGCGAAACGATCAATGATAAACGATGACGTGAGATACGATCACTTTGCCTTTACTTCATCGTTCATCGTTTCCACTTTATCGTTTCTTGCTTTCCAGCACGCGGCAGGCGATCAGCAGCACCAGCGCCGCCGAGAGCGAAGCAATGCCAACATTGCGCCCGCCGATCAGCGCGCCGAGCAGGCCGGCCAGCAGCGACAGCAACAATACGGCCACGGCGCCCAATGGCCCGGCAAAGAATTGTTTGCGCAGCGCGCCGGCCTCGCGCAGCTGACTGGCCGCGACCGCCAAGACCACGACCACGCCGACAATCATGCCTTGGTAATGGTCGGCGCCGCTTTTGATCACCTTGTTGATACCGTCCGAGACGACTCGCAGGAACAAGCATCCCAAAACGGTGCCAGGAATCGTGCCAGCGCCCCCTTGCAGGCTGCATCCGCCAACCACCGCGGCGGCAATGGCGTTGAGTTCGGCGGTGTTGCCCATCGTTTCCGGCGCGGCGGTTCCTTCATTGGCGATGTAGAAGATGCCGGCGATCGAGGACAGGGTCGCGCCGATGCAATAGGCCAGCCATTTGAGTCGATCGGTGCGAATGCCGCTCAGCCGGGTTGCCGCTTCATTGCCGCCGAGGGCATAGAGATGCCGCCCCACCACGGTTCGGCTCATCAACACCCAGACCGCCAGTGCCAGGACCGCGAAGGTGACCACCGGAATCCAGTTGGATTTGGTCAAGTAGCGAAACTGTCGATTGCCCACGTCGATTTGCGAAGCATGCGCCGTGACGTTCAACACGACCACCCGCGCCAGGCTGCGCAAACCGACCAGCGTGGCCAACGTGGCGATGAACGGCGGCAATCCAATCACCGTAATCAGCCAGGCGTGCAGACTGCCGACCAGCAGCCCGACGCCGATCGTCACGGCGATCGCCGCCGCGATCACGCCCAAGCCGATCGGCTCGACCGAGTTCATTTGCGTCGGAGCCAGCAACAACATCACGGCCGCGCAGATGCTGCCGCTGAACGCGATCAGCGAGCCGCACGACAGATCGATCCCGCCGGCGATGATGACGACCGCGCTCCCCAGGGCGAAAATGCCCAGGATTGACGCATCACGGACAATGTCGATGGCGCTGAGCTGCGGGAAGTGCAGGTAGTTGCGCTGAGGATCGAAGGCCAGCGTCAACAGCAGCACCACGACAATGGCCAGCGCCAAGGCCACTTCGCTACGTCGCCAAAAACCTGACCGGGCAGAACTCGATGTGCTCATGAGCCTTCGAGTCCGTACTTCGCCAACCACGCTTTGAAATCGGCCAGCGTGAGGAATTCCGTCTTTTTGCCGAACATCTCTGGTTTGAGCGGCGTGGCGCCGTTCGGCACGACCAGCTTCAACCCAGTCTCGAAAATATCTCCCCCAGGCTGCCCACGGTTGGGATACATTTCCTTGATGATCGCGTCGTTCTTTTCGCACAGCGCGGCCATCAGGCGCGCCGATTGAAAGCCAATCTCGTACGGATTCTGCACCATCATGCAATCGAGCAGCGACTGTTCCATGCTGGTGATGCTGGTGGGCTCGGCATCGAAGGTCACGGCGGTGTACTCGGCGCGGCAGTTGCGCTCGACCAGCACGTCGACGATTCGTGGTCCGTTATACGACCACAGCCCCACCAAGGTTTTGGCCTGGGGATGATTGGTGATCGCGTTTCGCACGTTCTCCAGCGCGCGCGAGCGATTCATGTCATCACCCATGTTGTCGACCAGCTTGAACTTTCCGCCGGCCCCTGCGACAACGCCGTTGCGACGATCGATGGCATTCTGCGAGCCGACACGGCCGACGAATGTCACCATTTCACCCCCCGCGGGACGCAGGTTCTTGATCGCCACGCCCAGCTCACGGCCAGCGGCGATGTTGTCGGTGCCGATAAAACCGAAGCGGGCGTCGGCTAATGTGGCGCGGTCGACGTCGGCATCGCAAGCGACCACATGGATGCCCTTCGATTGCAGGTTGCGCATCTCGTCCGCGATGGCCACATTCGCGGCATCGGTGACCGAAATGCCCACGGCGACAATATCGCGCTGAGTCGCGTACTGGCGCAGCTTTTCAATCTGCCCCTTGGGCGTGCCGTCGTTGACCTCCATTTCGACCTTCAGACCCCGATCGCCCAGCTTCAATTCCTTCTCGGCGGCTTGCAGGCCGGCGCGGCAGGCGTCCCAGTACGGCGATTGGCCGTTGGTGACGAAGATCATTCGCTTGACGCCCGGCGACGACGAACCGCCCGAGTCACCCGACGTGCAACCGGCCGGACTGGCGAGGAACAACGCGATCAACAACAGCGAACCAGCGCGGGCGAGCGACTTCATCGTGGTGTTTCTCAACGGTTGGCGGGCGGCGGCTTGATGGATCGGCGGCCGTGACATTTCGCGCTCGGAAATGGGACCGCTGGGCCTGCGACGTGGCGGTCCCGGCGGCGCGCGAAGCTGTTACGGAAGTTGTGATTTTAAGAGCCATGCCGGCGCGCGGCAAGCGCCGCGCCGCACGCCCGCTACAACTGTCGCCGCCGGCCCGCGAAACGCGGTTCCGGCTGGCGCGCTTGCACCGGACGTTCTTGCCCGCGGGCCGCAGGTCAACTCGGACGCCCTGGCTGGACGAATCGGCTTGATATGCCGCACCAGCTTCCCAGCCCGACAGCCCGCGTGGTCCGAACCGGTGGCGTCGCCAGCGCCGCCGAGGGGGCCGCGCCGCGCGTCGATTGCTGGGAATTGATGCGTCGCGCCGCCACCGGGGCGCTGACCGATGTCTATCGCGCCCGGGCGCGCGGCCAAGCCGCCGTGTACGCCACCTATGCCGTCAAGATCCTCAGCCCCCGGGCCGAGAACGGGGCGCTGGCCCGAGCGCTATTGCGGCGCGAGGCGATTGTGGCGTCACAGGTCACTCATGCTCACCTGCTGCCGCTATTGGCCCAGGGGTATGACCACCCGACGCCGTTCCTGGTGTTCCCTTGGCTGGCTGGCGAGTCGTTGGCGCAGCGAATAGCGCGCGTGAGCGAGCCGCTACCGCTGGCGCACGCCCTATGGTACGCACGGCAGATGGCCGAAGGTCTGGCGGCGCTGCACGCGGCTGGCTGGCTTCACGGCGACGTCGCGCCGGCCAACGTGATGATTGGCCCCCACGGGCATGTAACGCTCGTCGATCTGGGGTTTGCTGAGCCGCTCGGGCAACATGCGAGCACGAACAAAACGACGCCGCGCGGCACGCCGGCTTACATCGCCCCCGAGCAACTCACCGCCGGGCGCGTCGACGCGCGGAGCGACTTGTACAGCCTGGGCGTCGTGTTGTACCAGATGTTGACTGGCCGACTGCCGCTGGCGATCACCGATCGGGCATCGCTGGTCGCGGCTCATCGTCAAGGTCGAGCGGCCGACGTGAGGGAACATTGCCCCAACATTCCGCGCGAAGTGGCCAAGTTAGTCAACGAGCTGCTCAGCAAGCAACCGCTGCGCCGGCCGGACAGCGCCATGGAAGTCGTCGCCCGGCTCGCGGCACTCGAAGTCGCCGCCTTCACCGAGCGCGGCACGATCGCGCTTGCCGACGCTCGCAAGCTGCGCATTGACGGCTAGACCACCCTCATTCATCACTCAGCACTCATCATTCATCACTCGCTCACACCGGCGGCGGCAAGTGCCGGTAGCTCCGATCGAGCAAGTCGATGGGATGAGCGATCCAGAGGGGTTCGTGCCGCGTGTGAGCCTCGCGCATGATCTGCAGCAGGCAGCCGGCATTGGCCGTCAGCACCGCCCGCGCGCCCGTGCTGAGAATGTTGTCTAACTTGCGGCGGGCCAGCCGGGACGCCATCTCGGGCTGGGTCAGGTTATAGGTTCCTGCCGCGCCACAGCAGATTTCGGTCTCGGGCAGCTCGCGCAGTTCGAGCCCGGGAATCGCGGCGAGCAGTTTACGCGGAGCGGCGCGCACCCGCTGGGCGTGCAGCAAGTGACAGGCGTCGTGATAGGTGGCGACCATGGGCATCCGCCCGGTCGGCGCGATCAGCCCGAGCGAATCGAGAAACTCGTGAACGTCGCGGACCTTGTCGGCCAGCGCTTGGCGCGCTGGCTGCGCGGCGTCGTGCCAGTGGTGGCCGTAATCCTTGAGCATCGCGCCGCAGCCCGCCACGTTGACGATCACCGCGTCGACGTCGGCGGCGTTGAAGGCGCGGACATTCTGGTCGGCCAACTCGCGGGCCGGTTCGCCGCTGCCAGCGTGATAGTGAATCGCGCCGCAGCATTGCTGAGTGCGCGGCACGACCACGTCACAGCCGTTCTGCTGCAAGACTCGAGCCGTGGCCCAGTGGGTGGGACGGAAGACCGCGTCGGCCACGCAACCGGTGAACAGGGCCACCCGCGCGCGGCGCGGGCCAATGGCCGGCAAGAACTCGGGTAACTCAGGCTCGGCGGCGGCGAGCGTCGGCAACATTTGCGAAAGTTGCCTGAGGCGAGCCGGCAGCAATCGAAACAGCCCCAGCCGTTCGGCCAGCGCGACCAGCCCCAGGCTTTGCGCCACGCGCATCGGACCGAGCAGCAACTGCATCCGACGTGGCTGAGTGAACAGGCCGAACAGAATCCAGCGGTGGAACCAGTCGGGACCGGCGTCCCCCTCGACCTGCTGCTGCATGGCCACGCGGAACGGCTCGATCAGCTTGCCGTACTGGACGCCGGCGGGACAGGCCGTCTCGCACGCCCGACAGTCGAGGCACAACTCCAAGTGGCGTCGCACGTCGTCGCCAAGTTCGATCCGCCGATCGGCGATGGCCCGCATCAGGTAGATGCGTCCGCGCGGGCTGTCGTTCTCGTCCCCCAGCTCGCTGTACGTCGGGCACGCAGCAGTGCAAAGGCCGCAATGGACGCAGTCCTGCAGCAAGCGATACTCGATGGCGTCGCCCGGGTTCGGCGCGCCGCCGGGAGCCGCGGACGTCGCAGGGGGCGCGACGACGGGCAGTTCAGTCGTTTTCATAGATGAATCGCCCGGGGTTGAGCAGTCGCTGCGGATCGAATTGTTGCTTGACGCGTTCCATGTAAACCATTTCGCCCCGCACGCCTCCCCACCAGGCCGGCCGCGTGAAATCGTCCGCCGTGGCCGCCGACCAGACGTGGGCGTAACCGCCGCAAGCGTGCGCCGCCGGCTGCAGTTGCTGGAGCAAGAACTTGCAGGCGCCGACCGCGGGAATCTGTCGGAATTGGGCAATGACGATCCCGTTGCCGGCGTGGGCCTGAAAAGCAGCCTGATCGTCGAACGTGCGCAGTTTGTCGAGCAGCGTGCAGACTTGGCTGGGGCGCACGCTGAACTTCACCACCAGCGGCACATCGCCGGCCGGCAGCGAAAAGTCGGTCAGCTCTTGCCACGCGCCGGGCTGTTGCTCGAGCTGATCGATGACGGCCAGTTCTTCCGCGAGCGCTTCGCGAGGCCACTCGGCCTGCAAGGTTTCGATTTGCCAGGCGACCTCGGCGGCCGAGCCTTCAAAGCCGACGATAAAGCGCCACTCGTCGCCGAATTGATTGCCGTACAGAAGTTCGACCGCCACCGGTGTCGCCAGCGAAGTATTAAGCGCGGCCAACAGCTTCTCGGCCGCGGCCAGGTTCACCGGCCGGGCGACCAGCAGGGCGCTGGCCTCGGGCAGCGGACGGACCTTGAGCGTGACCTGGGTGATGATCCCCAGCGTGCCCAGGCTGCCGACCAGCAGCTTGCACATATCGTAGCCGGCTACGTTCTTCACCACGCGGCCGCCACCCTTGAACAGCTTGGCGTTGCCGTCCACGGCGGAAATGCCGATCACGTAATCGCGCAGCGTGCCAAAGCCGAAGCGTCGCGCGCCGCTGTAGTTGGTGGCGATCAGGCCGCCGAGGGTCGCTTGCTCGGCGAAGGGGGCGTCGATGGGCAACCGCTGCCGCTGCTCGGCCAGGATCGCGGCCAGCGACTGCATGGTGATGCCGGCTTCGACCGTGATGGTCATATCGCGCCAGGGATAGTCGATCACCTGGTTCAAGCCGGCCAACTCGACGCTGTAGCCGGGCTTGCGCGCGGGCAGACCGTAATCGAGCGCCGTGGCGCCCCCTTCGGGATAGAGCGCGGCATCGGTGTCGCGCGCCGTATGCACCAGTTCAATCACATCGTCAGCAGAAGCAATAGCGAGCATGCGTTACAAAAAGTCTTGTTGTCAGCCCCGAACCGTTCACCATTTCGCACTGGTGGGCAAGCCACCAGTGGCACCCAAGCCAGAGTGACCTGACTCCCATTCATCACTCAGCACTCATCATTCATCACTTCCGTTCATCGCTGATCGTTTCGCGTTTATCGTTTCTTAAACCGCCGCTCTCCGCCCCGGATGACTCCGCTCGGCGCTGCACGCTCCGGCGGTGGGAAGCATCTTCTTTGGGCTTAATAGCCCTTCCGAATTGAACGCTTGGCGCAGCCGGCTCATGGCGTCCAGATCGTCGGCCGTGAACATCTTGGGCATGAAATCGATCTTCTCGATGCCGATGCCGTGCTCTCCGCTCACGCTGCCGCCACAGGCCAGGCACTCGTCCAGGATCTCGTTGCTGGCGTCCAGGGCGCGGCGCATTTCGTCGGCGTTCTTCTCGTCGAATAGCACGATCGGGTGCAAGTTGCCGTCGCCGGCGTGAAACACGTTGACCGCTCGCACGCCGTGCCGGGCCGTGATCTCGGTGATCTTGCGCAGCATGTGGGGCAACCGCGTCCGCGGCACCACGCCATCTTGGGTACAGTAGCTGGGGCTGATCCGTCCCACCGCGCCGAAGGCTTGCTTACGGGCTTTCCACAGCGCGATCCGCTCGGCCGGCCCGTTGGCGTGACGCACCTCGCGGGCGTGATGGGCCTGGCAAATGGCCGTGATTCGTTCGCGCTGGGCGTCGAGTCCCGCTTCCAGCCCATCGACTTCGATGATCAGGATCGCTTGCGCATCCAACGGGAAGCCAAAGTGGAACGCCTGTTCGAGCGCTTCAAGAATGCCGTGGTCCATCATCTCGAGCGCGGCCGGGATGATGCCGGCGGCGATGATGTCGCTGATTGCCGCGGTGGCGTCGTCACAACTTTCAAAGATGCCGAGCATGGTGCGGACGCTCTGGGCGTCGCGCGTCAGGCGGACCCAGACTTTCGTCACGACGACGAGGGTGCCCTCGCTGCCGACCAGCGCGCCGGTCAGGTCGAGCCCGGGCAGATCCTCGCTCGGCCCGCCGAACTCGCAGACCGTGCCGTCGGCCATGACCGCTTCGAGCCCCAGGACATGGTTCACGGTCACGCCGTACTTCAGCGTGTGCGGCCCGCCCGAGTTGGTGGCCACGTTGCCGCCAATGGTACAGCTTCCCTGGCTGGACGGATCGGGGGCGTAGTGAAAACCTGTCCCGCGCAAGCGCTCGGTGAGCTTGACGTTCACCACGCCGGGCTGCACGACGGCGTAGCGATCGCGGAGGTTGATCTCGACGATCTCGCGCATTCGTGTCAGGACAATCAACACCCCGCCGCCGACGGGCAAGCTGCCACCGGCCAGCCCCGTGCCGGCGCCGCGAGGCACGAACGGCACCTGCCGGCGCCGGCAGAGCAGCACGATCTGCCTGACATGTTCGGTCGTGCGCGGAAACACGACCACGTCGGGCGTATCTTTCTCGACGACGAACCCGTCGCACTCGTAGACGAGCATCTCGCCGGCCGCGGACAGAACGCCGTCGGGGCCGACAATGCGGCGCAGCTCGGCGGCCAGTTCGCTGATTCCGGCGATGCTCATCGGGGGCGTGCTCCGAACCTTGAGTCGCTTAGGGGTTGAACTTCAGCTCGCGACCCAAGGCGTCGAAGCATTCGACCACCAGGTGTTCCGGCGCGACGGCCTCGCGCCCCATGATCTGGATATTCACCTTGTGATCTTCTTCCAACTGGGTCAACTCGCGTCGTTTGCGGTTGTTCAGGTACGTGGCCACTTCGTCGAACACCGTGACCGTCACCCGCGCGATGTCGGGCAACTGGCAAGCCATGATCAGCAAGCGAACCGACTCGATCGCCATGCTTTCCGCCGTCTTGACCACGCCGGTACCGGTACAACTGGTGCAGTTGCGGAACAGGCTCCGCTTCAAGCTTGGGCGAATGCGCTGGCGAGTCATTTCGATCAGCCCGAACGGACTCGTACGGAGGATCTTGGTTCTAGCCCGGTCGCGTTTCACCGCGTCGGCCAAGGCGCGTTCGACGCCGCGGCGATGCCTTTCGCGCCGCATGTCGATGAAATCATTGACGATCACGCCCCCCAGATCGCGCAGGCGAAGCTGCCGGGCGATTTCCCGGGCGGCCTGCAAGTTCATCTGGTAGGCGGTCTCTTCGGCGTTGTCCTGAGCGCGGAAGTTGCCGCTGTTGACGTCGATGGCCACCAGCGCCTCGGTCTGGTCGATGACAATGCTGCCCCCTTGCTTCAAGGGGACCGAGCGCTGGTAAATGCTCGAAATCTCCTCGTCGAGCTTGTACTTGTGGAACAGCGGCTCCTTGCCTTCGTACAACTGCAACCGGTGGACGTAGCGCGGCATGACTAGTTGCAGGAATTCCTTGGCCCGCTCGTAGGCTTGCGGTTCGTCGATGTAAATGGCGTCGACTTCGGCGGTGAAGATGTCGCGAATGGTCCGGATGATCATGTCGCTTTCTTCGTAGATGCCGCCGGGGCCCGACTGCTTCTTGATGCGGCGGACGATCACCTTCCACAAACGAAGCAGGTAGGCCAGGTCGCGCGACAGCTCTTGCTTGGTCCGCTCGATGCCGGCCGTGCGGACGATGAAGCCGACCCCCTTGGGCGGGTTCAGCTCGTGCATGATCGAGCGCAGCTTGCGGCGGACGTCTTCGTCTTCAATCTTGCGCGAGATGCCCGTGCGACCCAGCGCCGGCATCAGCACCACGTAGCGCCCTGGAATGCTGATGTAGGTCGACAGGGTCGGCCCCTTGTTGCCGATCCCTTCCTTGATGACCTGGACCAGCAGTTCGTCGCCGCGGCGGAGAATGTCCTGGATCGGCGGCTTGACCCGCGGGCGGCCGCCGGGACGTTGGGCGCGACGCCGGGTGCGAGTGCGACCGTCGTCCCCTTCGTCGATGTCCTCGCCGTGATGGCCGTTGTCGTCGTCCCCTTGCTCGTCGATCGGGCGATTGGGGTCGAAGCCCCCTTGGCGGAAGTATTGCGCCTCGATGTCGCTGATGTGCAGAAAGCCGTTGCGGCCGACGCCAAAGTCGACAAAGGCGGCTTGGATGCTGGGTTCGATGTTGACCACGCGGCCACGGTAGATGTTGCCGACGTAGCCTTCCTGGCTACTCCGTTCGATGTACAACTCTTCGAGCACGCCGTCCTCGACAATGGCGATGCGGCATTCCTCGGGCTGCGAGACGTTGATGAGCATCTCTTGCTTCATGACCGTACTTTCTAGACCGGCAATTGTGGGGGCGATACGCAAGCGCCAGGGACAGCGGCGACGGCGCGGTGCGCTCGGTCGCATGCTGGACGAAGAGGCGCGGGGAACCGGCGGCCAAACAGGCCGGGCCGGTTCGACTGGAGTCAGTGGCGGAACATCGTCCGCGGCAACGAGCGCCGCAGCCGGCAAAGACGCCCGATCGCGGCCCCGCCTGAGGCGTGCGGCGATCGGCGCAGGTGGCATGCCGCTCGAGCCGGCGCGCCGTGCCAGGGCGCGACTCGGATGCTGGCGCGCAATCGCCGACCGGCGCCACTGGCGGGCGCGCCAGGGCGAGTCGACCTGCGCCAATCGTCTGCGAGCAGTTTGTCTGCACCAGTTTCACTCCGGAACCGGTTGCCGCGGCGGCCCGGCCCGATTTGCGACTTGCGCCCAGCGGTCACCTCCGTGCGAAGTGTCGCGGCGCAAAAGTCGGCGGGGCATGGCGCACCAGCGCGTGGCAATTAGCCGAGTCGGGACAACGGTTCCTGGTTTGCTTTGCCGAGTTCGGGCGAACTCGTTACTGACCAACGGTTTCATATCGCATCGCTCCGCGCGTGCCGAACGCGGCGGAGGTCGGTTCGATCGGATCATCGAGATTGATGAACGATGAACGCGCGGAGCCGTCGCAACTGCGACGATGCCGCGCGAGCATCCTTCACCCTCCCATCACCAGTCGATCCCCCCGTGGATGCGGTTCAATTCCTCTTTCAGGTAATTCTTAATATCGCGCGCGTGCTCCAACGTGAGCGCTTTCTTGGCCACCACTTCGCATTGCGGAATGCTGACGTGGCGAATCAGTTGCTTGATCTCGGGAATGTTGTGAGGGGCCACGCTCAGTTGCCGCAGGCCCAGGCCCAACAGCAGCATGGTGTAAATCGGGCTGCCGCTCATCTGTCCGCACAAGCTGATCGGCACGCCTGACGCCACGGCCGGACGAACCGCCATGTCAATCAGCTTGATCACGGCCGGATCACTGGCCGTGTACAAACTGGCCACGTCCTTGTTGCTGCGATCGACGGCCAGAGTGTATTGAATCAGATCGTTGGTGCCGATGCTCAAGAAGTCGATCTCTTCGACAAAGTGATCGATCATCATCACGGCGGCCGGCACCTCGACCATCATGCCGATGGCCAAATCGCGATCGAACGCCACGCCATGCTCGTCCAGGTCTTCCATGATGTCGGCCAGAATCATCTTGGCCTGGCGCAGCTCGAGCACCGTGGCGACCAGCGGGAACATCACGCGGACCCGCCCCAGCACGCTGGCCCGCAGAATCGCCCGCAACTGGGTGCGAAACAGCGGCAAGTTGCGCAGCGACAGCCGGATGCTCCGCAGCCCCAGGAACGGATTGCGATCCTCGTCCAACGGCTCGTCGTGCGGCACCTTGTCGGCGCCCAGGTCGAGGGTGCGAATCGTGACCGGTCGGCCTTGCATTTGCTGGACGACGTGGGCGTAGGCCTGGTAGTGATCTTCCTCGTCGGGAACCTTCTCAGCGCCCAGGTACAAGAACTCGGTGCGATACAACCCGATGCCGTCGGCCCCTTGCTGCAGACACAAGCCGACCTCGTGCGGAAACTCAATGTTCCCGAACAGCGCGACGTTGACGCCGTCGGCGGTTTGCGCCGGCAGATCGCGAATCGAGACCAGGCTAGCCGCGCGGGTGCGATTGTCTTCGATCTCTTGCTTGTAGCGTCCCAGCGTCTCTTCGTCGGGGTGCAGGATCACCAGTCCCTGGTGCCCGTCGATGATCACCGTGTCGCCCCCCGACACATCGGTTAGGAACGGCCCGGTGCCGACCACGGCCGGAATGCCCATGCCTTCGGCCACGATGGCGGTGTGGCTCCCCGCGCCGCCGATCTCGGTGACAAAGCCGCGGACAAACTGCCGGTCGAGGGTGGCCGTCTCGCTGGGGGTCAGGTTGTGGGCCAAGACCAGCACCGGCGAGGTGAGGCGAGAGATTTCCTCGCGGCGGCGGCCAAGCAGGCTGCGCAACAGGCGTTTTTCGATGTCGACGATGTCGTTGGCCCGTTCGGCCATTTGGGTGTTTTCCAGCGACTGGAACACCTTGGCGTAACGGCGCAACGTGCGGCTGACGGCGTACTCGGGCGAATAGTGCCGCTCGCGAATCAACTGTTCAAGTTCGGCGCGCAGCTTGGCGTCGCGAAGCATCTGCAGGTGGGCCTCGAAGATGGCGCCGTAACCGGCGCCGAGTTCCGAGCTAACCGTGTCGCGATTGCGCTCGATCTGGTGGGCGGCGTCGTCACACGCCAACTGCAGACGTTCGAGCTCGGAGTCAACGGCATCGCGCGACAGAAAGCGCCGCGGGATGCGGAAGCCTTCGTTGCCCAACACCAGCGCTTCGCCAATGGCAATGCCCGGCGAAACGGCAATTCCTTGCAGACGTTGCATGGTTGTTCCACAAGCGAGCCCGGTGGGTTTGCGCCAGCGTGCTCGCTCGACTGCCGCGGCCCGTCCCGCCTGGGGGGACCGGCGCGCGGATGTATCGGGTTAATTCGCTATTCTTCGCCGAACGTGCTAGAGACCAGCTCGGCCAGCGCGTCGACCGCCGCTGTCGCGTCAGCCCCCTCGGCCTCGATCGACAACTCGGTTCCTTCGGTGGCCGCCAGCGTCAGGATGCCCAGAATGCTTTTGGCGTCGACTCGCTCGAAACCTTTGACAATGACAATGTTCGAGGAAAACTTCATGGCGAGTTTGACCAGCAAGTCGGCCGGCCGCGCATGCAGGCCATTGGGGTTTTTCACCACCGCCGCCCGCGTTTGCTTCAGCTCGCTCATATGCACAATCTTGACTCGCGGTGTTCGACCGACGACGTTCGCCAGGTCGCGTGGGCCACTGGACCCCAGGGTAAAGCTGGCCAGTGGTCCTTGGCCTGGCTAGACGTTGAACTGATCGTTATCGGCTTCGTCGAGCAACGTCAGGATGTCTTCCGTCGACCTGGCCTGCTTGAGGAACTTGCAAAAGTTGTCGTTGCGCAACTTGCGCGAGACATACTCCAGCGCTCGCAGGTGGTCCCCCGGCCGGTCGGGCGGCGAGACCAGCAAGAACAGCAGGTGGACCTTCTCGCCGTCCAGGCTCTGAAAGTCGACGCCTTCGCTGCTGACGGCGACGGCACCGGTCAGCTTGGTGACGCTGGGATGCTTGGTGTGCGGCACGGCCACGCCGCGGCCGATGCCCGTGCTGCCCAGCTCTTCGCGCTTGAGAATCGCCTTGACGATGCTGTCGGGTTGATCGGCGGGCAGATTGCCGGCCGAGAGCAACGATTCGACCATTTCGCGAATAACATTCTCTTTGACATCCGCCTCCAGGTTCGCCTTGACGGCCTGGCGGGTCACGAAGTCGGCAAACTTCATGCACCCACTCCTTTCTATTTCGACGTTGATGTATGCGATGCTCGACTTCGACCGTGGACCGGTGGTCCGTAATCGCTGTCGAGCGTGTGATGTTCTCTGAAGTTCGTACGGTTCGAGGCGGCGATGGTTGCCCAGGGGGTCATGCGCCACGCGGTTCGCCGAGTCGGGCACAGGGATGTTACGGCGGCCCGACCCGCTCGATTAGATTACAAGGCGACGGCCCCGTAAAGCGCCAATCGTCGCAGCAGTTAGGAACCTTCGGCTTCTTGCTCCGCGGCCCCCTGTTCGGCGCTGGCCTGCCGCAGGCCCGGCCCGCGGTGGTGATTCTGGACCTTTTCCTTGTACTTGCGCAATTGCTGCTCGATCTTGTGCATGGCGCCGTCGAGCGAGGCCATCAGCTCGCTCCCCTGCTCGGTCGCCACGAAGTCGTGCTTATGCTCGGCCGACAGCTTGAGATCGACCGTCGGGTTGTCCCGATCTTCCAGGTCGACCGTCACGTCAATGGCCATCAGCCGCTCGAACAACCGCGTCATCTTTTCTAGCTTGGCTTTGATCTTGGCCTGGGTCGCGTCGCTCAAATGGCCATGACGCGCCGAAATATTGATCAGCACCGCAACACTCCCGTTCTATCTGAATTGGGCTGCCGCGCCGGCGACCCCATGCCAGGGTCAATTCCGGTGCGTTTGAAGCAGAGAGATCACGCCTGCGGTCAACGGCTCCCAAGATGGGCCCGGACCAGCCGTTAAGGCGACAGCGTTCCCCCAAAGGCCGCATTCTACCTGCCAGCGGGAAAACCCACAAACGCAAACCTTAAGTCGACGATTCATGGCCTTTTACGGCAAATCACCCTTGGAGGGCTCCGCCGAATGGCCACGGCGGGCACCCCCATTGCCTGGGGGGATTGTCTCCAAGCTGACTGGGCCGCCGCACATCTCGCCACCACCCCCGCTTTAGCGCGAGAACAATTGGCCGGTTTCGATCTTTTGCTTCCACTTCACGACAAACGGCTGGCGCTTCGCCACCGTGTCGTCCGGCCGGTAGAACAAATCGGTCCCGGCCATCCGCTTGAGCGTGCCAATGCTGAGCACCCGGAACTCGAGATCCTCGTGGTCCAGGTAGCGGACCAATTGCATGCCGCCCCCCGACTGAATCTGGTCCGGCGTGTAGCCCCACAACATCCGGTACAGCTCGAGCCCCTTGGCGCCGTAGTGCTTCTCGAACGCCTTGCGCACCTGTTCGGCGTGTTGCGGGCTGCGACCGATCGCGTCGCGCAAAGCGTCGATCACTTCTGGCCAAAGAGACCGCTGGGTCCGCTCCTTGAGCGCCAAGACCAGCGGGTTGTAATCGTCCAACCGGGCCAAGGCTTGGAGCGAGAGCAACACGTTCTCTTGCTTGCGACCGGTGGCCGCTTCTTCCTGCAGCGCCTGGCTGATCGGACGATCCTGGGGCAGCAACTTGGGCAGCTCGGCGCTGGCCCGTATTTGCGTGGCGCTGCGTTCTTCGCTGGTCAACCAACGAGGCATGCCCGCCTGCTGGGTGGTCGACGACCCCATTAACACACGCCGCACCGGCGCGGCCAGCTTCTCGGTCTTGCCCGTCGCGTCGGTCCAGGAAATCTGACCGGTAAAGGCGTAGAGTACCGCTTCGACCGGACCAGCTTGCTTCTCGGGATCGGTTCCTTCCAGGTGCAACCGATCGACATCCAGCGCCGCCGCCGAGTTCTGGTCGGCCAGCACGAGCCTCCCAGGTTGACCATTGATCACCACGTTCAGCGCCGTCTCGGGTCGAGCAGCCTCAAGCACCATGATCCGTCCTTCGACCAGTTCCACGCCAGGCACTTTCTGCGGATCGTTGGGCAACAACTTGACTTCGGCACCACCCAGCAAGTCGACTCTCACGCCGGCCGTCATGGCCAGCTTGGCGCTGTAGCTCGGCAAACAGAGCAGCCGATTGCCGCTGAGCACCGTGGCCTTGCCCAACATGCGTTCCCACTGCAACGGCCCATTGATCGCGCGCACCAGCAGGTCCGATTCATTCATGTACTGACCGACCCCCTCTGGCGCAGCCGGGGGAACCACCACGGGCTGAGCCACGGGGGCCGCTGCTCCCGACGCGACGCCCGGCGTGCCGGCATTCATCGCCACCGGTCCAATCCCCGGCGCAGGTGGCGCAGGAATGGCGCTGCCCGGCGTGGCTGGCGTCCCCGGGATTGCGGGCGTTGTGCCTGGGATACCCGTCGGCGGGGTGGTGGCCACCGGCGGTGGATTCGGCGCCATGCCCGGCGCTGTCGGAGCTGTACCGGGCGCGGCAGGTGCGGCACCAGGCACCACTACTGGCGGCGCGGTTCCGGGTGGCAAAGACGCTGGCTGGGCGACTGTTCCCGGCGCGGCGGGTGTCCCGGCGGCAGGTGCCACTGTCGGCGTGCCGGGCGTCGGCGCGGTTGGCACATTAGCGGCCGGTGCGGTCGGAGAAGTTGGCGCTGCTGGTGTGGGCACTGCTGTCGTCGGTGCCGTGGCTGCTGGCGTCGTCGGCATCGAGGCGGGCTGCTGCAAGCCGCCGGGTATCTTGCCCGCGTCGTCCAGGCCGGGGACGACATTCAAGTCCTTCGACGTGGTCTGGCCCGTCATGGTGGCTGTCGGCAAATCGGTTCCCTCGGTCGGCGGGTTTGAACTGGCAAGCCACGACTGCAACTGCTCGCCGTTGAGCAGCACGCCGATCGCCGCTCCGACCACGATGAACAACAGTAACGCCGCGATCAGCCGGCCCCTGGAACCACGCCGCGGAGTGGACTCGCGCAGGTATTCAGGCACCTCGATCTGTCGGCGCGCGGGACGCAAATCCGCCTCGCTGGGAACCGTCTCGGGCACTGGCGCGGTGTCGGTCGCCACGGCCGGCACGCGCGGCGTGTCGCGCGGCGGAATCGGCGGCGGAGTCGGCGCCACGCGGCGCGGCGCTTCGGCTTCGTGCTCGACGGACGCGGCGATCGACGACGCAGCTTCGCCACCGGCGGCTGAAGAAGCGCTGTCAGCCTCGGCGGGAGCGGCACTACCGGCGGCGTCATGGGCGGCCGCCTGCGACGGCAAGGCGTACATCCGCTGGCGAATCGCCGGCTCGATCTCGGCCGGCTTGTCGAGCACCAAGGCCAATACCTGGTGCGAAGCGGCGACCTCGGCCAGGTGAATGTCCGACTCCAGGCAGATGCGCTCGAAGTCGGGCACACGCTCGGCCGAGAGTGAATTGTCCAGGTACTCGGCCACCGTGTTGGCGTCGAGCGCCAAGCCGCGACCTTCGACCTTGGGCGCGCCCAGCCGGAGTCGGCGCGTGACGTCGCGGATGCGATGCACCAGCGTCGTGGCGAACTCGCTCTCCTTGACCTTGCTGGCAATCTCCTGGGAATCGCCCGGCTCGAGGTTCTGGTCCAAGTAGGCCAACAGGGTTCGCAAGGTCAATCGCATGGCATTCGCTCGTCGAGGGCTGTGTCAGTTAATGTCGAAGTCGTCAGTTAATGGCAAACGTGATTCGGCGGGGCAAGAACACGCCAGCCCGCGGAAACAAATGGAGAGTGGGCTGGCATCCTCAATAGTGGGTGCCAGCAGTCGAATCCGTGCGGTGGCGGCCTAGATTTCACAAAAAACAGGTTCGCGGCGTGCTGGCTTCGAGGGCGCGAATTATGCTGCAACTAGAAGGGGCGCAAGACGATCGCCCCAGCCGAAAGCGGAACCTGGCCGCTTGTCAAAGGGCCGTGACGGAGGGGAGAAAATGACGAAATTTCGCCCGTCCACGAGCAAATTGATTGTGCGGGCCCGAGCGGGCGAGCCGAAATCTGATACTAGCTGCATCGCCGATGTTGTCATAACGCCACCGCCCACGTTGCCAGAAGTCGTCGTCGCCCGCTCGCTGGCTCGGTTTAATCGCCAAGCCAAGCGCGAACGACACCGCCAGCCAGGGACCGTCTCGAGCGTTGACTCGGTTGTAGCGGCGCGCCACGGCGCGCTGCCAGCTTTACGCAATCGATTCATCGCGTCGTGCGGCACCGCAAATCCGCTCGCCGGGGGCGCGGCCACATTTGGGATTGGCATAAGTGTGAGATAAAATTAAATATAGAAAGGGTTCGTGAGCCAGGGTCGCCAACACACGCCTGCGCGGCCGGCTTCAGGGGACAGAAACGATGTTGTCGGGCCATCGAGTACGGTGCCAGCGAATCATGCGCGAAGCCGAGGGCTACCTCGAGCTGGGACTGCCGCAGCTTGCGCTCGATCGACTGGAACGGATGAAAGACCCCGGCACGTTCCGCGGCCATCAGCTATCGCTGATGGGCGAGGCGCTCCGCTCGCTACAGCGCTACGAGCAAGCGGTCACCGTCCTGGAAGAAGCGACCGACCTGACCCCCAGCAATCTGCACGCCTGGCTGACGCTGGGTTGGTGCTTGAAGCGAAGCCGCCGGCTGGACCAGGCGATTTCGGCCCTGGAACGGGCACGTGACGTGTCCCCGACCGAAGCGATCGTCCACTACAACCTGGCCTGCTACTACAGCCTGGCCCGCCGCAAGAGCGAGGCCCTGTCCTGCTTGCAACGGGCCATCGAGATGCAGCCCGACTACCGGGACGCCATCGGCGACGAGCGGGACTTTGACCCACTACGGGCCGACCCCGACTTCCAGGCCCTGATGACGATTATCGTCTAGCGGCTCGTCGTTTGCATTTCCGCAACGTGATCCAGCGACCTACAAGAAGTATCTGGAAAGGTGCGAGGGCGAGTCCTTCAATGGCGAGCCCTTGCCGTGGCCTTCACAGAAACATTTCGCGTTGGCGCGTCAAGCTTCACGACATGCGTCACTCCGTCTCGCTCAAATTGCAACTCCAGGGGCAGCGATCGTCTTTCGATAAGTTGCTGGAACTCCTCGTCGTTCAGAAAGCCGAGGCCATCGACCCGGTAAATGCGATCGGTCAAGCGCAATCCCGCCCGATCGGCAGGAGAATAGGGAACTACTTGCACCAGGATGATGGCTGTTGGATCGGCCGGATCGACACGCCAGGAAATGCCGATGCGAACTGGCTCTCCGTGGAGGTCAACCGTGCGAAGTTCGCTCGCGCTGTCGTCAGCTCGTTGAACAACCACGTCAATTGACGGTGGCGCCATGACAATCAGCGAGTCAAGATCCACACCTTCGCCGAGCTGATTGCCGTCGACACTTAAGAGGGTGTCTCCTTGACAAAGCCCAGCCCGTTCCGCCGCTGAGTTCGCGTTGACGCGCGTGATCAGTAACCGGTCGTTGTCGCGGCTGTATTTCCACTCGATTCCCAGGCGGCCGGGGGGAGCCGCGACCGGACTTTCGATGGCGCCGCGCAGGGCCGACGTTTCGGTATGCACCGAGGTACGGAATGCCGGAACCTGCGGCAGGTCGGCGACGGCTCGTATGGTGTCTGCGACGAGACGCGTAATCTTGGCCATGCCCGCGTAGTCCAATTTGTCGGCGTCGTCACTGGGGCGATGATAATCGTCATGTAAGCCGGTATGGAACATTAACACTGGAATATCGAATTGATAGAAGGAATAGTGATCGCTGTTTTTTTTCAACTTCCAACAAAAATCCAGTGGTAGCGTCGCATGGTCGTTTTGTTCAACGACCAGCCGGCGCAGGCCCGCTTGCGAACGCCAGCCGATAACTTCTAGCTTCTTGTCACCGAGCCGACCAACCATATCGAGATTGCACACAAACGTCACCTGATTGAGCGGCGTAGTCGGATGCGCGGTCCAGTAGCGAGACCCTCGCAGCTCTTCTTCTTCGCCGTCCCAGAGTGCAAACAGAATCGAGCGCCGGGGGGCACTTGGCAGCGACTGGAACGCCTTGATGACCTCTAGCAGCACGGCCACTCCGCTGGCGTTGTCATCGGCCCCGTTGTGAATTTCACCGATACCCCCTCGACTGTTGCTTTTGTTGCCGTAGCCCACATGGTCAAAATGCGCGCAGACCATGACCACCTGATCTTTCACCGTGGGGTCCGACCCGGGAAGCAATCCCAAAATGTTTTGGCATTGATTGCCAAAGGCCTGGTAATAGCCCTGTCGGCGATCTCCCATCGGGAGGAGGTCGAAGTTCTGGAACTTCGTCAACAAGTAATAGGCCGCCGCATGCCCACCGCGGCTTCCGGCGGCGCGTCCCTCGAAGATGTCGTTGGCTAACGTCTCGACAACGTCGCGAAGGGCGTCCTGGTCGTTCGCCGCTATCGTCCGGTCGCCGGACTCTTTCTCCGCGGCGCGCAGTGGTGGCAAGGAGGCGCCCCAGGTCAAAGTCAAAGCCAGAACGAACCAACGACGCAGGTGAATCGGCGCTCTCGCTGGGACGAAGCCGCCGTGCGGCCAGCGACAAGACGCGCGTAGGCAGGCAAAAACAACGTCGATCAACCCAATTGCAGCGGAGGCAACGGTGACTAGGCAGACTCCGATCATGGCATATTCCTGTTCCGGCTATGACGTCAATCAAGGTGTGCGGCAGAGCCAAACCGCGCACTCTCGGTGTGGCGCCGATGCTGGTGATCACGGGCTTGGATTGGCCCTGCTTAGGAGATTGGCCGGCGGCGCATGCCGGCCAAAGGAGCCTTGGCCCGAGGCGCCGCCAGTTTTATCCAGCGAGACTCGAACTCTTGAAGCTCGACGGTCATCCAAAGTGAGAATTCCTCGATCGTATGCGGAAAGAGTTCCGCAAAGTCATGTGGATCGACGCTTTGCGACTCGAACTCTTCAGGTTGCTCGGGCGTCACGGCGATGTTCTCCTCGAAGGATAATGGCGATGTTCCGACATTACTGGGTGTATGGAATTCAACAATCCAGAGGACAATGGCCCAGCGGAGACACGTGTGACCGATGGCGGAGAATCTTCCAACTCGTCGGATTCAAGCCCCAGGCAGGAACAAGCCGGGTGCGACGCAACACTGGCAGGCGTTACGGACGGCGTGGGAAAGATGATGCCGACAAATAACAACTCGCCGCGACGGAATTGATTGGATGTGTATAGATATCGCCTTCGCAAGAGGTTGAAGCCATCGGTGATTCCTCTTGTGGAGTCGATGAGCACGCGGCCGGCGTTCATTTCCAGTACCAACACGCGGTCGCCGACCACGTCGCCAACAACGGCAACGTGGCCGAATCGGCCACCCTTCCAGACCAGCAGCGAACCCTTGGTGACATCGCTCGCATTGGTGCTGGTGTGCCAACCTTTTGCCATTGCGTTTTCGAACCACGCTGCCGCATGGCCGCCCCAATTCACTTTGGCGCCCGCCTGGCGTTCGAATTCGATCGCGGCGTAATAGGTGCATTGCCCTTCGGGAAAATGCCAATTGGGATCCGCCGATACATAGGGCGCGCCTGCCGCGCTTACGGCCGTCGCGACCGCCCAGGCCAGAACGAAAAGTCGCAATACTGTTCGCGAACGAGTCATAGAGCGCCGTGCCATGACGATTCTCGACGTTGAGCGCATGCGATGCGGCGGAACAATCGGTTCACACATCACTCCTGCAGGAAAGCAAAAGGTGTACCAAAACCACCGAGCGGCCAGTGGGGGTGCGCAAGATGAAAAGCAGCGTGAATTGCCTGATGTGTTGCCCGCAAGAATGATCGATCCGTCGCTGATGGTGTCAGGAGTCGGACATCCTTGTCGAGTTTCTGAACCGACGACCTTTAAGCGCTGCGAGTGTCGCGTTCGAGCACGGGAGGATTCGCGGAGCAGACCCAAGCCGCTCGTCAGCTGGGGAGCGGTTCGTGCGTTCGGCGCACCCGAGCAGGGCGACAAAATCGCCGAACAACGGCTAAGAACCGCTAGGGAGCGTCGGGGAGCGCGAGCGCCAAAGCGACCGCATGTATCAGGCCATCGGGATTGGCATCCTTGGCGACGCAAGCATTCGCCAGATGGTTGACGTCCTGATCGTGGTATTCCTCAGGATGAGCCGTGTGGACAATCACGGGGAGCTGAGGATGCAGTTGTTTAAGGCGAAAGAGGACCTCTTGCCCGTCCAGCCCCGGCATTCGCATATCGAGAACAACCAGATCTGGCCGCTCGACCTGGCAAAGGTCGAGCGCGTTTTGGCCATTATTCGCTACCAGGACAACGTAACCGCGCCGTTCGAGTTCCAGACGGCAGAACTCTCGAATTGCGAAGTTATCGTCGCATACCAGTACTTTGGACATGAAACGGCCTCGATTGGCGACCGGCTTGGGGAGCAACGGCCTTCATACCATACGCCTAAACGGAATTCGCTTTCGATCGGAGCGAAATTCCCACCCCGATCTACAGAGCAACAATCGAGCCGAAGTGATCATCCGGAGAAACGAGCTTGTTTTCCGTTGTTTTTGGCTGAGATTGTCGGCGGGGTGTCAGAAAACTGACAGTTGTTTAGGATTCCGACGAACCGGACGACTATTCGATGCCGTTGGGAAGCGGCAAGTACTTCTGAATCTTGGCGTGTAGCGTTGGTCGCGGCAGGCCAAGCAGTCGCGCGGCACGCGTTTGATTGCCGCGACATTGCTGCAGTGCTTCGTTTACGAGGATGCTGTCGAGACGTTCGAGCAAATGTTGGTGCCCCATGTTGCTTTGAGCGGTACCGAGATAACGGCGCACTAATTCCGCCATCTCCGTCTCAATGGCCTGCGATAAAGTGGTTCCCGCTTCTTGTTGAGTTAGCGCTGCGCGCACGTCGGCCACTTGAATGGTGTGGCCACGGACAAAGATCGCGATACGTTGCAGACAATGCTCAAGCTCGCGAATGTTCCCAGGCCAAGAATAGTTCTCCAGCGCCGCTAGGGCGTCAGGCGAAATGGCCAATGGCTCAATACCCAATTCCAGGGAAGTGCGGCGTAAAAAAAACTCGACCAGCGGGGCCAGGTCTTCACGATGCTCGCGCAACGGGGGCAAGCGAATGGTGACGACATTCAGCCGATGGAACAGATCTTCACGAAACTCTCGTCGGCCTACTGCGGCGGATAGATCGCGATTGGTCGCCGCCAGCACGCGGACGTCAACATTAATCGGCTGGTTTCCCCCCAGTCGTTCGACGGTGTGTTCCTGCAACACTCGCAGGAGCTTTGCCTGGAGCGATTTGGGCAGATCGCCAATCTCGTCAAGGAAGATGGTCCCGCTCTGAGCTTGCTCGAATTTTCCCATGCGACGAGAAGTGGCCCCGGTGAACGCGCCGCGCTCGTAGCCAAACAACTCGCTTTCCAGCAAGTTGTCCGGAATGGCCACGCTGTTCACCGTAACCAGGGGTTGTTGACTGCGCTTGCTATTCTGATAGATAGCGCGTGCCACCAATTCCTTGCCCGTGCCCGATTCACCTTGGATCAGAACGGTGGCATCCGTCTGCGCAACTCGCCCGACCGTCTTGTAAACTTGCTGCATCGCGGCACTGTTGCCGATGATCGCCATGTTGCCGGAGCGCTTCTCCGACGCTCCCAGCTCAATTCGCGAGGAAAGCAAGCGATGATGCTCGATGGCCGCCTCGACCAACCGCAACATTTCCTCAGGATCGAAGGGTTTGAGTTGATAGTCGAAGGCCCCGGCCTTGGTCGACTGCAGCGCAATTTCGACGTCTCCCTGTCCAGTGATCAGAATCACGGGAATGTCTGGCTTGATTTGTTTGAATTGCCGCAGCGCCTCGAGGCCGCTAATCCCCGGCATGAATACATCCAGGATGATCAGGTCGGGGGCCGCTTTCGTGATCAACGGCAGGGCGGCTTCCGCGGCGCGCGCACTGACGACCCGATGGCCCTGAGTCTCTAACAGGTCCACGAATCCCGCGACGATCTGCAAATCGTCGTCAACGACGAGGACTGTGCTCATAGGCTGCAACTGCTTCGGTCGGAATCCACATGGCAAATGTGCTGCCTCGATTGTCGGATCGCTCCAACTCAAGCCAGCCGCCATGGTTCAAGAGAATCTGCGACGCGATACACAACCCGAGCCCCGTGCCTTGTTCGCGAGTGGTAAAGAAGGGCTCAAAGATTCGCTCCTGGAGATCGGGAGGGATGCCCCGGCCCTGGTCTTGAATGCGAATGACTACGGTCTCGCGCCTGCCATTTGCCGGCTCGCACTCGGCGGTAATACGAACGATTGTGTCGGCCTCACTGGCTTCCACGGCGTTGAGCAGAAGATTGACCAGCACTTGCTTCATTTGGCCGAGATCCCCTTGCACGACAGGAAGCGCGCCTCTGATTTCCACTTCGATGCGAACGCCATGATCGTGGCACTGGGGACCGATCAATTGCAGGGTCTGGTCGAGTAATTGTGAAATCTGGAGCGGGGCGATGTGGGCGGCCGGCGGTCGCGAAAATGTCAAAAAGTTATTCACGATTCCTTCTAGTCGCGTGATTTCGCCCGACACGATCTCGAACTTTCGATCCAAGTCAGGAGTCTCCGCAACCGACTTCTTGATCGAGAACAGCCACATTTTAATGGCCGTTAATGGATTCTTGATTTCGTGAGCGACACTGGATGCCAGCCTGCCGACCGACGCCAGTTTTTCCGCCTGCAACAGTCGAGAATTCTTGTGTACCAGGTCGGATTTGGCGGCGGCGACGTCGTTCATCAACGTCCGCAAATGGCGCCCAAGGGCGCGAATCTCATCTGGTGCTCCATACTCGCCAAAGCTGGAGGGGAGCGCATTCGCCTCGCGGACCATGGCCCTGAGTGGCTGCAATAACTGACTGTACAACAAGAACAGAATCAGAATACAAATCGCGACGATCAAGGCCACGGCAATCATCGTGAGCGTGGCTATTCTGCTCACATACTGCTGGGCCTCGCTATTTGCCGCCTGCAGTGAACGCTGACTCGACTCGGTCAATAACCGTAGTTCCGCGGCGGTTTCGCGAAACAATCGCGTTACCTCTTCCGTCGAAGTGCGCCGCGCTTCTTGAATTTGTCCCGCCTGGAACAGGCGGACCACTTCCCGACGTTGACGATCGCATTCCTCGTACTTCGCCCGCAACCGCTGCAGATGCACGGCCTGTTCATCTTCCCCGGCAAGCTGGCCCGCCAAGGCGATTTGATCGGCTAGCCGCGCGCGCCCCTTCTCCAATTCATCGAGCCAACGAGGGTTGCCGTTGTCCAAAACATAAGTGGTCACCAGCCCACGCTGCTCGAGCAGGGCCAACGCCAAATCTTGTTCGACAAACACGCGGTGCATTTCACGCGCGCTCGCTGCCTCTAAAGACTCCCTGATTTGGACTGCCGAATATAAAGCGGCTCCGATGGCCCACATCGCTAGAGCGATGACCGCCAAGACACTGACGCCTACATACAGCGTCAAGCGGTGGAGCCGCATGCGCTTCATCCTCTTTTTTACAGACAGCCGAATGTCAAAATCTGAAGTGAACTTATCGTTCGTCCGGCCATTGCGCCATTCGGGCGATGGGACGTACGCGATCAGGCTCCTTGACCGATGACCAAATCATATTCCAACGACAACCGGGCTGACTCGGTTGTCGGTGTTGGAGATGTTACGGGCCAAGACCCCGTATCAAATGACCGGTTACGAATCAGTATGCAACTGAACCAGGCCTAGATCAAATCGCCTCGGACGGACGCGACAGATTGGCATGCTGGCCAATGAAGCTGCGGCTCGAATTCAGAATAAAAACGAAGCTGCGATAGCCCTGAACTTCTGGACGCCAGCGGGGTGGACGTGTACGCCCCTGACGCCAAGGCGCGAGTTAAGCCGATAGCAGATTAATGGTTTCTGGCTCTGGTTGTTTGGAGATTAGCGAGGAAGGGCGCGCCACGTCGTCACATAAGACGCCTTGGGGCGACAATCTGTCCGGCCCGAAGAAAGAACTTGAATCACCCCGCGCCTGTTCGGCGCGGGACTTGCGAATGATGATTGACGCCTGACGCGACTATCAAATCGGCAGTTGGCGTGAATGCGGGAGATACGATAGCCCAGGACTGCGATAACCCAGGACTTTCGGACACCGACGGGCCGGACGCTTACGCCGGTGGTATTCGTGATTCGTTTTGGCCGGGCGATCAAGAATGTTAACGGCGGTTGAAAGTGGTGGCGCGCCAAGAGGCTCACTGTGCCGGGTTTGACGCTTGCGATTCGGAGTAAGAATAGGAGATGGCGCGCACCCGATCATCCACATGCTGTTTGTACAATTGTTTCGATTCATCCGGCAGCATCGAGCGCTCGATCAGCGAGAACACCTCGTCTCGGCACCCGATGTATTGATCGAGAATCCTTTTGTAGCGGCTTTCGACGAGCGCAAGTTTCTTGGCGAATTCGACGAAATCGTCGTAGGCGTAATAGGCGTTCACCGCGTAGCTCGCTGTCTCGAATTCGCCTTTGAACAACCCGAGCGCGGTTGGCGATTCATTGGGCAGATGCAGGCGCGTATTCAGCAGGTCGTACGCGGGTGTCAGGTTATAGGAACCGGTCTGCTCGCTTTTGATGAGCGAGAAGTTCTTCACGTGCGCGTCGCCGTTATGAACGAGATAGTTGAAAACGACAAGCTTGTAGAACCGCTCCAGGTCCACCTTGTAAGCGGCCACGTTTTTGCGGATCAGCTCGCCGATCTCTTCATACGAGAAGTCGTACTTGTAGTTCTCCCCGTGGGTTTCTTCCGACCTGCCAGCAATCTGGGCGAAGTCCTCTTGAAGTGAGCGTTTTCCGTCCGGTTGAATGTCGAACCGACGGACGAGATATGCGAGTTCCCCGCCCTCAAACGCGACCAAGGCGTTGTCAGCTACTTCGATGTCAAACACTTGACGAGCAATTTGCATCGTCAGGTGCTCGTTGATGGGCGCTATTTCCAACCGTAGGAATGTCCCTCGCGGCCTGGGCTTGAGGATGTACCGCCCACCCGACTTGGCCATTTCCAAACGCCCGTTGTTCAACGCGAGTGAAATCTTTGACTGGATGCCTGAGATTGACAGCCGGTCGGGCGTGAAGTCGAGCTTTTGTTGATCATAGGCCGGGCGAGAAAACGGGAGCACGAAAGGAATTTTCTGGCCTCCGAATAGTCGCTTTCGGCAGGTGACACAGTAGGTGTTTTGGCCGGCCTTGAAGCACCCTGGGCAACCAGTCATTCCGTGACGTCCTCGTTGATGGTCACCCCACCAATCGTTTCGGTTTGACAGGTTTTCAATAGGCGAATGAAGTGGTCGTTCTCGTCGATCTTTAGCAACCGGCACTGCAGGGTCTTTTCGTCCCCTTCCGCTAATAGTCCATAAAAGAACGGGAACAGAACGGGGGACTCGAAGGGAGTGCCTTGCTTTGGCAGGGACAGGCTAATGGCAGGATGCTTGGGGTTGTTCAAATACTCTGGCGTGTAAAAAAACAGGTAGCGTCCCGTTTCCTCCTTGCTCAGGATCCCCGCACGGAGGCCTCGACAGTACACGTTAGCTCGGCGCATTTTGGGATCTTTCCGTCAGGCGGAGTTCTAGCCCCAGTACCTCGGCAATTTTGGCGAGTTGATTGATGGTTGGATTCGCTTGCCCGCTTTCGAGCCGGGTCAGACCTCTCAGCGTGACTCCAGCGAGTTCGGCTAGATCACGCTGACGAAGACGTAGCAATTTCCTCTGAATACGGAGTTTTTCCCCGATTTGCTGGTTCGTCATTGCTATCTGCCATTCTCCATGCGCATTTTAGTGCTTTTTTATATTAAAACATCAATGCACCCAACCTGACACACTTATATAAAGGCATTAAAATGCGCTTTAATAATGAATCATACTAGGTTAACGATGGAAATCAATCGAAATGCGCATTATATGGCGCTTTTTTGCAATTTATGCCTTCCAGGAGATCCCAAGCAGGAGCGGCGGCCACAATGGGCTACGAGCATCGGGCAGGCTTCATCGTAAAGCCCCCAAAGCTATTGGATGTCAATCTTAGCCGATGCCGCAACTTGCAATTATCTACCGTCATTCTTGCGGCTAGGTTCAGAAACTAGGCGGCACGACAACTCCGTGAACGTCGTGGGGGTGTTTGTTGTCAAGACGAGCTTGTCCCCATCGCCATTTTTGAGCAACTCCATATTGCGGATGCTAACTAGCATCTTACGTCCAGTGAATACCGCAATCGTATCCTTGCGTACCTGGAAAGTGATTTGCAGCTTCATTTGCCCATCGCTCCAAGGGAGAAGGGTGCCAAGGCGCTGGTCTTCACCAAATTTCTGACCTTGGCTCCCCCAAAAACCCAGCATCAGCTTTTTGTCCTTGCGGCGAATGGTAAACGGGGACCGCTTTGCCCCATGTGGCAAAACGAAATACGTGTCGCTGAATTCCTCTTCACCGCTGATCGTAACGGAGGCATCAAGGTCGTATTGAGGTGGCAACGTGGTCGGAATTTCGATCTTGACAACCCAGTCCCGATTCTTAGTGGCAATCGCCTCATCTAGCTTTTGCCACTGACCAGCATCGCCGTGCTTGGCAGGGGCTACGTCCGCCAACAAGTTAATGTTTGCACTCGTAGCCGACGTTTCGCCTGACAAGGCGGTTGGCGAGGCAATCGATGCCAGCCGCTTTTCGATCTTTGCCTTCGTCAATCCGGAAAGCTCAGGCATAGCCTTCTGATACCAATAGGTGGCACGCCTCTGAAGGTTCGCTTTCGCAACACCATCTTCAGTCTCGCTCAAGCTCCACCAGCCATCTCCGATCTTCGCGCGTGCAGTATGCGAATTGGGCTCGGCGAGGTCTTGCTCCGCGAGAGATTTGATTTGCGAATCATCCGCAAGAGCAAGAAATGGGAGGCCCTTCGCCCAATTCGCCTTGAAATAGCAGTAAAATTCGCCGACGACCTGGCTGGCCTTGGGATCGGTCGAATTCTGGATCAGTGCGTCCATCGAGGCTTTGGCGGCGACATATCGAATGCTCGCATCCTCAGCTTCTTTAGCTTGAGTTCGTACTCGCTTGGCAACCGACATGTCTTTGGACTTTCGCGCCGCTTCAGAGGCCAAGTCAGAAACCTCTTTTGCCAAGTCATAGCGATCTGCATCAAGAAGTTTCGAGAGCAGTTTTAACGCTGCTTCGCAAAGCTCTCGGTTGGCTTCGGCTGACGTGATTGTCGGAGTGGCATCCTTAATCACGGCGACCTTGGTGACAAATTCGTCGATCTCAAATGACCTGCCCAATTCGTCGGCGATGTCCAAGGAAAGCATGAGATCGCTAGAGCGCATCGCCAAGTTCTTTGCCGCCATAAGCAGGGCGTACTTGCCCGATGGATCGTCCTTCGTTTCAACGGCTTGAACGAAAAGCTTCCTCGCCAACGCCAACTTTTTTGCGGGCGTCGTAGCTTGGTCGATGTCCTCCTTGAAAATGTCTTTCAATGTGGCCTGCGACTCTTTGAGATCGCTTTCTGCCGGGGTGGGCAGTCGTCCCTCAGCCTGAGCTGAAGAGACAAACTCGCAGAGCACAACGAGAACAGCGACACCGATTCGACAAGTGAGCTTCAGCATGGCAATTCCTTGGATGAAGGCGCGAAATGTTTCCTCGTGCGATAGCCCAGGACTTTCGGAAGCCAGCGAGCCGGACGTTTACGCCGGTGGTATTCGTCATTCGCTTTGGTCGGGCGATCGAGATACAGCCCGAGTACCGGGACGCCATCGGCGACGAACGGGACTTTGACCCGTTGCGGGCTGACCCCGACTTCCAGGCCCTGACGACGATCATCGTCTAGCGGCTCGTCGTTCGCACCGCGCTGCAAACTACGGCTTGGCCGCCAGCGCGGTTTCGATGGCCGATACCAGCTTGTCGTCGTCGGGTTCGACGTGCGACGCAAATCGGCCGATCACACGGCCGTCGCGCCCGACCAGGAACTTCTCGAAGTTCCATTTCACGTCGCCGGCGAGCTTGGGATCAGCGCCCGGCGAGGTCAGAATCTTGTACAGCTCGCATTGGCCCGGGCCTTTGACCACGACCTTGGCGAACACGTCGAACTTCACGCCGTAGTTCTTCTGGCAGAAGTCGGCAATCTCGGCGTTGCTGCCGGGCTCTTGCGCGCCGAACTCGTTGGCGGGAAAGCCAAGCACCGCCAAGCCGCGAGCGGCGTACTTTTCGTGCAGTTGTTCCAAGCCAGCGTACTGGGGCGTATAGCCGCACTGGCTGGCGACGTTGACCACCAGCAGAACTTTCCCCTGGTAATTGGCCAGCGGCGTGGCCTTGCCGTCCAGCCGGTTCATCGTCAACTGCAGCATGCTCGGCACTTGCTCCGCTCCTTGAATCAAGCTCACCGAAACCAGGGCCACCAGCCCGACACAAGCCGCCACGGTACGGAGTCTCATCGGTCACATCTCCAAGTGTTTTGTCGTCGGTTGCGATTAGTGAGCCGCGGCCAAGTCGGTCGTCCGCCGCTTGACCAGGCAGACTTCGTTCCCCGACTCGTTGCGGGTCACTTCGTCCATAAAGGTCTGCATCAGCACCAGGCCGCGCCCCCGCTCGCGAGTCAGGGCCGAGGCGTCGCTGGCCAGGCTGGGGACGCGCGACAGATCGAATCCGCGGCCGCCATCCCGGATGATGAACCGGGCTTCGTCGCGCACCAAGTTCACCTCGACGTGAATCTTGCGCTGCAGGTACGGTTCTTGGGCGGCACGCTCGGCCACCACGTCGCGCGCACCCGATTCAAACAACGAACAGCGCGATTCTTCCAGCTCGTCGGACGTGAGTTCCAAGTTGCCGTGGTACAGGGCGTTGAACAGCCCCTCTTCCAAGGCCAAAGCCAGTTGCAGCCGGGAAGCGTCATCGACCAATCGCATGGTCACCAGCCATTGCTGCACGTGATCGACCAGCGGCCGGACCAGGCTGGGGTCGTTGTCCAACTCGAACGTCATCTTCCGCTCTTCCAGGCAGTCGAGCAGCCGGCGGTGCTGATCGTGGGTCTGAGCCACGGTCAGCACGTTCTGCACGGTCTGCAACAGATGGCGCGGCAGTTCGGACTTGGGCACGTAACTGGCGGCGCCCGAGAGCAACGCGCGAACGGCGACGTCTTCGCCCCCGTGGGCCGTCATCAGCACGACCGGCACCAGCGGAAACCGGTCGCGAATCGCCTCGACCAGTTGCAGCCCGTCCAAAATCGGCATCTGCAAATCGGTCAACACCACGTCGGGCAATTGCCGGGCGATCTGTTCGAGCGCCTCGGCCCCCTGGGTGGCATAGCTAACGACCAACTGCGGATCCTTCTCCAACAGCCGCCCCGCCAACAGCCGATCGACGGCTGAGTCGTCCACCACCAATACGCTTGGCATTTCGAAATCCCTTCGTGCAAACGCCGGCCAGACCCAGCGGCCCCCTGCCCCAGGTTGGCTGGCCCCTTCAAGCTACCGACAAATAGTTGCATTTCAAACATTTTTCGCCAGCATCAATGGCGGCGGCGCGCCCCAGGGCACGCTTTACACCAGACCAAACCTGTCAATCGAATCAAATTGACTTCACGTCACGCCCCCTGGCATCGTAAAGTTGAATACCGTCAGCTTCGCGCTCGGATGACACCCCTGAGACCAGCACCCCCTGTGAACGCCGAGTCAAATCACGATCGCACCCTGCCCGCGGTACCGGCCGCGCTGCTGCCCGTGGCGTGGCAAATCGCCAGTGTCGGCTTCTCGGCCGTCGAGGAGGCGGGGCCGGTGACGCTGGCCCTGGGGGACGTGCGCAAGGCCCTGGCGGTCGAATACGCGGCCCTGGTGCGCTCGACGGGAGCCAAAGGACTGACAGCACTGTACGAAGCCGGCCCGCGCGGCACCTTGCCGGCCGATTGGCTGGCCGAGGTGCTCGACGGCGAGCAACCCGCCGCGCGCCAGGCCTGGATCGCGGCCCCGCTGGCCCATCACGCCGCCGGGGGCGAGTTGCTGGTCGTGCGCGCTGGCTCGGCCGGAGCGCCCGCCTTGGCCGATGTGGCGGCCCTGGCGGCCACGCTGGGGGCGGCGCTGGCGGCGATTCGCGACCGCGCGGCACAGCGGCGCAAGAATGAACGCCTGAGCACGATTCTCGAAATCGCCGCCCAGTGGAACCAGGCCCACGAGGTGGAGCCGTTGCTGAACGAGATGGCCGAGGCGGCGACTCGGCTGCTCAGGTCCGATCGGGCCAGCATTTTTCTTTGGGACCGGAGCAACCATTTGCTGGTGGCGCGCCCGGCGCTGGGGGTCGAGGGGGGCGAGCTGCGCATTCCCGACAATGAAGGGATCGTCGGCCAGGTGATTCAAACCGCCGCGCCACGCCGCGTCGACGCCGAGCACGAACAACACACCATCAGCCGCAACGTCGATAAGCAACTGGGCTACACCACGCGGACGCTGCTGTGCGTGCCGCTGCGAAGTCGGCGCGGCGAGATGCTGGGCGCGTTCGAGGTGATCAACCGGCTGGAAGGAAACTTCACGACCGAAGACGAAGCCGCGCTGGTCGAGTTGGCCAACCACGCCGCCATTGCGCTCGAGAATACGCAAGAGCGCAAAAAGCTGCTCGACTCGCGCCGCGAGCTAAGCGAGCAAGCGGCCCGCGGCGCCAAGCTGATCGGCGTCAGCCCAGCGATCGAAGAGCTGCGCCAGACGATCCGCCGCGTGGCGCCGACCGAGCTGGCGGTGCTGGTCCTGGGCGAGAATGGCACCGGCAAGGAAGTGGTTAGCCAGGCGATTCATTACCTCAGCCCGCGCCGCGACCAGCCGCTCATTGCGGTCAATTGCGCGGCCATCACCGAGAGCCTGCTGGAAAGCGAATTATTCGGCCACGAGCGCGGGGCCTTTACCGACGCCCACGAATCGCATGCTGGCAAGTTCGAGCTGGCCTCGGGCGGCACGCTGTTCCTGGACGAGATCGGCGATCTGAGCCTGGGGGGTCAGGCCAAGTTGCTGCGCGTGCTCGAGGAAAAAGTCGTCGTTCGCGTCGGCGGCTCGAAGTCGATTCCGACCGACACGCGCGTGGTCGCCGCCACCAATCAAGACCTGGCCGAGATGGTCCGCCAGAAGCGGTTCCGGCAAGATTTGCTGTTCCGTTTGAATGTCGTGGCGCTGCGGTTGCCGCCGCTGCGTGAGCGGGCGGTCGACATCATCCCGCTGGCCGAACACTTCTTGGCACAGTTCTGCCGCCAGGCGCGGCGACCGGTTCCCGAGTTCACGCCTGCGGCGCGAGCGCGACTGGAATCGCATCGCTGGCCGGGCAATGTTCGCGAGCTGCGCAACGCCATGGAACGGCTGGCGTATCTCTCGGCCGACGACAAGGTCGACCTGGACGATTTGAGCTTCATGTTCGCGTCCGAGGCGCCGGCCGCCAGCGCCACGATTCCTCAGAACCTGCCGCTTGGCGAAGCCACCGAACGCTTTCAAGTCGAATACGTGGAACAAGCCATCCGGCAAGCCAACGGCCACATCAGCGCCGCGGCCGAGCAGTTGGGGCTGCACCGCTCGAACTTGTATCGCAAGATGCGCCAGTTGGGGATGAACACCGACGAGCCGCCGCAGTGACGTTCCCATGCGCGTACTGAGCTACAACATTCACAAGGGGATCGGCGGCCGCGACCGTCGCTATGACTTGGCGCGGATCGTCGCCACGGTCGAAGAGCAGAATCCCGACCTGATCTGCCTGCAAGAAGTCGACCAGCGCTGCCGCCGCTCGTCGCACGACGATCAGCCCCACATGCTGGCCGAGCGATTCCACGCCGCGGCCCAGATGTACCAGATGAACTTCCACCTCCGCTCCGGCGGCGGCTATGGCAATCTGCTCCTCTCGCGCTGGCCGCTGAGCGCGCATCATCAGATCTCATTGCGCTTGCGGCAGCGCAAGCCGCGCGGCGCGCAGATCGCCATCATCGACACGCCCGAGGGAACGCTGCGGCTGGTGAACATGCACCTGGGCTTGCAGGAGCGCGAGCGGCATTGGCAGATCGAGCACCTGCTGGGGCATCATCTGTTTGCTTCGACGGGGGAGTTGCCCACCCTGTTGATCGGCGACTTGAACGACTGGCGCAATCGGCTGCACCGAACCGCGCTGCGCCGCGAAGGCTACCGGCAGGTCAGCGCCCCGCCGAGTCGGTTTCGCTCGTTCCCGGCCTGGCTACCGGTCGGCTCGTTGGACAAGGCGTTCTGTTCTGGCGCGATCGAGGTGACGCACGCCCGGGTGGCCCACTCGCGCCCCGCCCGCGACGCGTCGGACCACCTGCCGTTGGTGATCGACTTTCATCTCCGGCCGCGGGCCAGCCCAGGAGATCGAGACTAATCACGGCACCCGAGACACTTCGGGGGCCCTGGACAATGCTTTTCGCCGCCGAGACTCGCGCCGGTGCGGGTAAACGAGAACCAATGCCAAGCCAGTCAGCACCATCATGGCATCGGTGATCATGACCCCATGATGGATCAAATAACCACAAACTCCGGCCCCCATGAAATACGCGACCGCCAATGCAGAAGTGACCCGACCAAAAGGCGCCTCACGACGGCGTACGAATATGAATGCGCCGATCAGAATCATTTGCATGGTGCTGTAGATCAAATGCACCCAGCCCGCGGGCAGAAAGACGCCGTCAGGCGCAATCATATGGCCAGGGTCTTGATGGTCGATTTGCCAAAAGGCGTGAGCCGCGGTATTTGCCGTGACAGCCACCGCCATAACGACAAACAGCCGGCCGCCGCGACTCCAATCGATCAGGTGTACGACGAACAAATTGAACGGCACGAACACCCAATCGACATAGGCGACCGTGGGGTTTCGAAACAACAGGTTCTCCGGGCCAGCGCTGAGCATGTATTGAGTGACGAACGAAGCGATCGGCGCCACGGCCAGTAACGCACCAGCAATCCACAGGGAGGATTCATGACACGAATTCGTTTGAGCCACGATACTAATCCCTTGGATTTGCCAGCTTACGCAGTTCTCTCGCGCGTAAATCGTTAGCACGCGCCCTCAATACGGGTGAAGCGATAGCCCATGTACGCCAGGAATAGCGCCCAGGCGATCCCATAGCCGATGCATGCCCCTTCAAACGGAAGTGCCGCCAATAGAAGCCCAACCGCGAGAAAGTAGCCTGCGACCCAAAAGAAATATCGAGTCCTGAAGATGACTCCGAGCATGATAAACACCGCGCAATTAATGACCGAAGCGGGCGACCATACGTTGTTGCCATAGCTTGGAATCAAGCGGTTAAACACCAGGTAATTCATGATCTGTGAAAGCGCGACGTTGATGACGAGCGCCATCAATAGTTGCCGCTCTAGCGTCGCTTGCCGTTTGACCCCACGCACGACCAGGAAAAAGAAAAGTGGTGCAAGACCCGCATAGAAAATAAAAGAGCCGGGCCTTGGCGCGAATGCGGTGACGGCGGAACTCACCAGCATCACCAGGGCCGCGCCAAAAGCGTAAACTTCCCAGCCCTTGAACTCTGGTCCAAACCGCGGTGGCCGACAAGTTCGCAACACTCGCTGCAGCGCGCTCGTCGGCCGCGCCAAGATTTGCTGATCGTGGAGAAACCGGTCCAAATCGTCGCGCAATTCCGCCGCCGTGGCGTACCGATCCTCGGGCAGTTTTTCCAAGCATTTGAGGCAAATGGTGTTGAGATCGCTGGGAATCTTGGGATTCAGCTTCTCGGGTGGCTGCGGCCGATCCTCGATGATTTGCTTGAGCTTTTCTTGTTGGTTGCCTCGCTCCACTGGCGGGTAGCCGGTCAAGAGGCAATACAAGACGCCTCCCAAGGAATAAATGTCCGAGCGGGAGCCTGTCTCTTGGTGGCGAGATTGGGCCTGTTCCGGTGACATATAGTCGAGCGTGCCGATCCTGGCGTCTGATTCCGTGAGGTGGCCATCGGCCTCCAACATCTTGGCCAAGCCAAAGTCGGCGATCTTCAGCCGACCATCATGCGCCATCAGAATATTGCCCGGCTTGATATCTCGATGCACGATGCCTTGTTCATGGGCATATTGCAGCGCATCGGCGATTTCGCGCACCACGCGCGCCGCCTTTTCCGGAGCAAGCTTGCCATTGGCCACTACTTCAGCCAGATTCTTTCCTTCCACATACTCCATTTCAATAAAGTGTTGGCCTTGATGTTCGCCATAGTGAAAAATCGACACCACGCCAGGGTGGTTCAATCGACTGGCGGCAACTGCTTCCGCGCGAAATCGGTCGACCGCGCGCGGCTCAAGCAATAGGTTCGGCTGAATCAGCTTGATGGCGACAATGCGGCCACCGAGTTCGGTTTTCGTCGCCTGGTAGACCACGCCCATTCCGCCGGCACTGATTTGGCGTTCAAGCTCGTAACCACCAAATCGGCGCGGAGTGTTCACATGAATGGAGGCGACTGGCTTCTTGCCCGTCGCGCCACCCAGCCAATCTAGCGTTGGAAACGCGGGCGAGACCCCAGCGTTGACGGCCAGTTGCTGTCGCAACTCGGTTGCGCACTGGGGAAACCGAGCTATTAGCTCTGCTTCACTCGGCTTATTGCCGAACTGATCGCATAACGCCAACTCATTACAGATCAGCGTCAAAAGCGAATCGGTATGTTCCACCAGCTGGGAATATTCCGCCAAGTACGCTTCCACCGGCCGTTTGTCGCCATTCAACCAGCGGTGCCGCTGATCGGCACATAGCGTTCGCGTCAACGCTTCGAGCGATTCGTCGTCGTCCATCACGCGGGCTCCTCGTGGAAGCCCATGTCGCGGCCCACACGATCGATCGCGCGACTGCATCGCATTCTTAGCGTGTCAGCGGGTTCCCCGACTTCTTTTGCCAGCTCCTCCCAGCTTCGGCCGCTCGCTCGCTGCTCGACAAGGTACAGTTCCCGCGAAGTCATTTGCCGGCGCACGTTCGCCAACAACTCGCGTCCCATCGCTATCTGGCTGGGCGTATCGACCGCCTGATTTGGCAGGTTTGTCACTTCTTCCTGACCGATACGACGGACATCGCGCTTGCCCGCTTGTTCGCGCTCGATGTGATTCACGAGCTTATTGCGCCCCATTGTTGTTAGCAGCGCGATCAACTGTTCGGGCGCGTTGATTTCGTATTCGCCCAGCGCCACGCGGACGAAGAAGCTCATCATCACGTTTTGATACACGTCCGACGCGCCAAAGCTCGGACGAATACGCTCGTCGGTATGCCGAGCGTTGATGAAGCGACGCACTTCCGGCTCATACATCCGCACCAACTCGGCAGTCGCCTGTTGGTCTCCCCGACGGACACGCGCGATCAGTTCAACAAATTCCGCGTTGGTAGCCATCGGCGTTGCCTCAACTCGACTGGGAACGATGCATTGTGCGACACCAGCCAACAGCCGCGCGTGTCGGACTGGGCACGCATTGCTTCGACTCACGATAGCCACCACTCAGCCAAACCTGAATTCCGTGCCCCAGGGCTCGATCACATTTTTTATTCTTTTGTTCGGTTTGCGATCCTATTCCTGATTTTTATGTGAAGGGAACAACAACCATCCCGTTGGACGAAATCGCAAAACAACCACAAGTCATTTCCAGGACAAAGGTTACAGCCATGCGAAAAAACCTTGCAGTCTCTCGGCAGCTCGCTTGCGCGACCAATGATCGGCCTGACCGCCAGTTTTCCGGACAATTCCGCCCTGCCGGTAACCGTGGTCGGCTGTCGCTAATCGTCTTGATGATGACTATCACATTATCTGCGGTGACCGCCGAAGCGCAATACCGGGCGCCCTTGAGCAGTCGCGTTCGGCAATGGGAAGAGCGGGCTGCCGCAACGGACCAGATCACCGAAGACTTGGCTCAGCAACTCGAGCGACTTGACCGTAGCTTGCGAGAGCTCCAGCGCATCCGAGCGGAGTTAAGCAGCCTGCGCCTGGACGTCGCTTCACGAACCGACGCGGCGCTGATTGCGAGTCTCGAGCAACGAATCGCGATCCTTGAGGCTTCTCTTGCGTCGACCGACGTACACCCTCAGGCGGCAAAACCAGGTATCAATAGTGGCCGGTTTGGTTGCGGCAATGGCGCCCAGTTTGAAGTGATTGATGAAGGAGATGGCCTCTACGTCAGTTATGTTGGCGGCGGCAATATTTCCTGGGCCAGTGGTCGATTGGAAAAACACGGGGATGGCGCATACCGCGGCACCCTAAGTGGGGTATTTACCGACGACCACAGCCGCAAGGTGCGCATGCTCCACGTTACGGTACGTCCGATCAACAATGCTTCTTTGTCGCTGACCACGCCGGTAGTTCACTGGAACAATCACGGTGTCGAAACCGAGCGCGCGCCGATCACAGTCGTGCTCCGGCGGTAACGTAGCGAGCGTTGATGCCTAGAGTGCTTTTAGTAACGGGGTAAATCAAATGGCTTTCAAGATGAATTGCACCCACTGTGGCACCATGATCAACGTGACCGAAAAGGCTTATGGAAAAGAGCTGCCGTGCCCTGGTTGCCAACAAAAGCTGATGGTCCCCCAGCTAAGATCGTCGCCGCCGGCCCAAAGAACCAATGAGCCAACTGAACGATGGCGGTCGTCACCAGTGACACAGATTCCGGCTCCCTCAGCGACTCCACCAGCGCCGAGTTCCATGCCATTGACGGCTTCGGCTGGCAAGCCGGTAGGCGGCTCAAACGGGGGCCCGCCTCCAATTCGCGAGCCGGCCTTTGCCTGCCCAGGTTGCAACAGTCCGATCGTTTTTGACCCTTCCTTGGTTGGGCACGGCGTTGCCTGTCCGCACTGCTCATTTCAGTTCATGATGGGACCGAACGGCCCCGTGGCTTCGGCAGTCAACTACGGCATGCCCCCCGTGCCACCGGTGGGAGATCGAACGACCCATATCATCAATCGCAATGAATTCGCCAGCGACAATGATGCTTATTCCCAAGCGCCATCCTCACGTTCGGAAAGCGCAAGCCTACCCATTGAGCGGGCTGGGCCAGCAGGAGGTAGGCCAATCGGAATTGTCTGGCTGACGTTCTACTTCGTGCTTAACGGACTATCGGTAATGATCCTCGGGTTAATCTTCACGGGATTAGTCCAAGCTGGCGACAGCGCCTTGAGCGGCATGAGTCATGTGATCGGCCAAGCGCAAAGCCGCGCCGCGGCGGAGTTGGGCGCGGCGGGCACGATCGCCAGCCTGACGCTTCAAGCACTGGCGGCCCTGACCTTTCATCTCGGCTTACTTACCCTTGTCGCAAGTTATGGGCTGTGGACCTTTCACGCCTGGGGGCTATCGCTGGCTCGGCTGTTGTCCATCGTCTACGCCGTGCTGGCCATGCTTAGCGTCATCTTGGCCGTCAGCCTGCGCGTGGGGATCATGTCGAGTGTGATCAGCCTGACCATCTGGTCAATCGTCTTGGTGCATTTGTTTGCCAGCGCGGAGCGTTCGATCCGGATGAGGCAATACTACGCCAAAGTCGTCGGATCACCGCAAGGCGCCTTGGATCGATACCGATGAGGGCGTGAACGTGCGTCAATGACGCGAGCGGTAGGAGATCAGCGGTGAATGACGAACGTCGATGCTGGTACGTAACCCGCGCGGGCGACACGCCGACCGGCCCTTTCACGGCCGAACAAATCCGCGTCGCTTGCCGAACTCGGCAACTTGATTCGACCGTTCTATGTTGGTGCGAGGGAATGGCGGCTTGGCAACCGCTGGCTGAAGTCGGCGCGTTCGTCACCGCTGTGTCAACCTCGGTCGCAATGCCTTCACCGCCGATCGGTTCGGCGGCGCAACCGACCTTTCCAACCCAGCAAAGATGGCGTCCGCGAGCCCGGCCAAAGTCCTCGGCCGCGTGGTTATTGCTGATTCCCCTGGGCGCCGTCTGTCTGGCGGGCCTGATTTACGCGGCTACCCAAGTAAAACCCACGTCATTTCGCGCTGCTGGCCCCACGTCCGCGGGTGGCGACATTCCGATTTATAAAACCGGGCTCCTGTTCGGAGTGCCGTTTGGCGAGCACCTGAAGCCGTACAAGCTAGCGACGGGACTCGATCGCGAAGCTGGGCTGCTGGCGATCAAAACCTGGAAGCTGACAAAAGCCAACGACGGATTCCGGGTTCGCATTACCCGAACATTTCCGCCCAACAACTCGGGCCTGCGCGGCCTTCCTTCTGTTATCCCGCTCGATTGCGTCTTTGAATTGCGCAATCCTCACGTCATGGTTGCTTCACAAGGGATGACCGAAGCCGATCGGCTGAACGGGCGCGGCTTCCACGGCATCATCAAGCTCGGAGCCGATGCCGGCCGTTTCTACCCCTTGAACGACCAGTGGGCGAACGGCTTCAGCGGTAGGTGGTCGGCTTGGGCTAACGGCGCGCCGATGTTCTGCTTTTGTGAGATCGCGATTGAACAACGGAACGGCGCGTGGAAGATTCTGTCGATCGATCATATTTCCGATCACGACGGGTTCGGTAGAACAATCTCGTTTCCAAAGCCTGACGGAGCCGTCATTCCGGCGCGCTGAGCAACCGCTTGCACTTGGGACCACCGGGCTCTCTCAACCCTCGCGATGACGGCGCCTCGGCGGATTACTTCGACAGACTGTTCGCGGTGTTCAACCGCATGCTTTCGGCGGCATGTAGGTATCACCGACATGGTCAACAAGTTCTTCGATGGATTCGCGGCGACTGACAGGCCGCAGGTGGATGATCGGCGAAAGCGAGGTGAACACTAAAGACATTCGTCATTCCTCCGCGCCTCCGTGGCGAATCCGGAGCGGAATTAAAGCGCCCGGCGGATGCGGCGGGCGGGGCGACCGTCGCGGCCGAACATCGGCTTCTTGGCCGGCGGCGCTGGCTCGGTCGGTGGTGAATCGGCCGACGCCCCGGGGGCGTGACCGGCGTTCCCTGCGGCGTGTGACGCGGCGGGGCGGCTGGCGCCGCCGACGTGGGTCAGCCCTTCGATCTCTTCGCGTTTCAAGAGCCGATCGATCCGCATTTCGATCCGCGTCAGCTCGGGGCCTTCTTCCGGCGTGACGAACGAATAGGCCACCCCTTCGCGTCCCATCCGCCCCGTGCGCCCCACGCGGTGAACATAGTCGTCACAGAAGGCCGGCAGGTCGTAGTTGACGATGTGCGAGACGGTGCTGACGTCGATGCCGCGCCCCACGACGTCGGTCGCCACCAGATAGCGGACCTTCTCTTCGCGGAACGACGACATCACCCGGTCGCGCACGCTTTGTGACAGATCGCCGTGAATGCACTGCACGTGATCAAACTTCTTGCTCAGGTTGCGGAACACCCGATCGGTGCCACGCTTGGTCCGGCAAAAGATGATCGCCTGCTTCGGCTCTTCACGCTTGAGCAGCTTGACCAGCAGATCGAATTTATTCTCGGGCGTGACCGTACAGTAGAACTGCTCGATCGTCTCGACCGCCACTTCACCCGGCGAGAAGTCGAGCGTCTCGGGCTCGCGCATGTAGCGCCGCGCCAAGCGTTCGACCGTCGGCGGGACCGTGGCGCTCAAGAGCAGCGTCTGCCGCGACTCGGGACAAGCCCGCAAGATGCGTTCGATGTCGGGGCGGAAGCCGATGTCGAGCATCCGGTCGGCTTCGTCCAGGACCACGATCCGCAGATCGCGCAGATTCAACGTCCCGCGTCCCATGTGGTCGAGCACGCGGCCCGGCGTACCGACGACCACGTCGACGCCGCGGCGCAGCTTTTCGGCCTGGCTGCGAATCGGCTTGCCGCCATAGGCCGCCACCGAGTGGACCTTGCGGCCGTGCGAAAGCTTGACCAACTCGTCCTTGACTTGCACGGCCAACTCGCGCGTCGGCACCAGGATCAGCGCTTGCGGCCCCACCGCGCGGCTGTGCGGTTCGAGCTTCTCGATAATCGGGATGACGAACGCCGCCGTCTTGCCGGTGCCGGTGCGGGCCTGGCCCAACACGTCGACTCCGGCGAGCGCGCGGGGAATGACGCCGGCCTGGACAGGCGTGGGCTGTTCATAGCCCGCTTCGGCCAGGGAGGCGAACATGATGTCCGACAATTCGATGGCGCGGAATCCCGACTCAGTCGAAACGGTACGCTGCTCGTGCTTCCTGCTCGAATCGGACATGTAACCAACGATATCTGATGGGGGACAGCCGCTCAGTCGCCAGACGGACCTGGCCAAGCACGTGACCGCCTGGGAACAACTCCCGGCGAAATTCAAACCCGCGCCCGCGCGATTGCTAGCACCTCAGGGTAACTCTCCCAGGTCGCTCGCGTCAACTTGAACGTCGCTACAAACATCTAAAAGTGTTCTGGCCAACCACGAAACGCCAGTCTTATTCACGCTGTGACTCGTCTCGTCGAGGAGTAATGAAGTTAGTCAGGGCCTCGACGTTGGCAGAAACTTGCGTCGAACCTAGCCGCCGTACAAGCCCCATATTTTCCAAAACATTCAAATCCCTACTGACTGTTTTTCGTGTCCGGCCCGCATATTCCGCCGCTAATTCGGGAGTTAGCACCCTGATCTTGGAAACATGAACCCAACGCCGTTCTTTTCCGTCGCGGCGTAAGTGCAATGCGAGCAATCGCTGACGATGTGCAGCCCTTGATTTCAATGCGCGGAACTTCTCATACACATAGTCTTTCCAGGCGATGGCTCGTTGGTATCTACGAATTCGCCGAATTTGAAGATCAAGCTTATCTACGAGGCCCTGCACCGCGTACTCCAAGAAAGGCAAAACATTTCCGCCGGATTTACTCGATGCGGATAGCTGCCTGTAATACTCAGTACGAGTTTGGTTATAGAAATTACTGAGCAGATGCGCTGCAACCTGCGGCACACCCGCGCCAATCAAGATTTGCACTTCGATGAGGCGAGCCGTTCGACCATTACCGTCGCCAAATGGGTGAATCCAAGCCAGGTAAAGATGCGCCATCACCGCTCGCAAAACGCCAAAGGCAATCTGATGGTGCTCATCGGCTGGCTTCAGCGAATTAATCCATTCGCACATCTTTTGCAAAAGGAACTCGCAATCTTCTCGCGGAGCGCCCAAATAGTTGCCGACGACAACAGAATGACGCGCGATCTCACCTGCGACTACACCCTCGTCAACGGGCAAGTCCTTGAGGACGAAAGCATTGAACTGCTTAATTCTCTCAATCGTGATCTTGCAGTCATCACCATCTTTAATCATCTGGTCCGCGATTAAATTGCAGGCAGCGATAACATTATCGATCTCTTTCCCAAGGTATTCACGAGACTTGGGGAGCGACTTTTTCTTAGCAATGCGATCGCGTACCTCTTCTTCGGTAAGCGTGTTTCCCTCGATCGCCGTCGTCGCTCTTACGCCCTTGGCCAAATACAACTCGTAAAGCCGCTTAGCTTCCTCCGGAGGCAGCATCACGTTGGCAACGTGCTCGCACTTAGATTGAATTGCCCCCAGGTTCATCCAGAACCCGTGCGACGCCTTTCGCAAGTCGAGTTCGAATGATAGCCACGAGTGTGACTGTTGATATTTCCGCTTTGGCGCCTCCATCAATGTCCCATTTCCATATGACATAAACCACTCCACTGAAATGAGTTTTGTTTACATCAACACAAAACAGTTGATTAAAATGTCCCAGAAGAATCAATTCTTGCCTCAGAGTTTGGCAACGTCAAGGCAAATCGCATCCGGCTTGAGGCCAGACAATACGTCACAAGCCCATCAAAAATAAGACTTTATGTCGACAGCCCTTCTTCTAGCGGTTCTGCTGGAACTGCCCTGTTCCGCTGCTGGCAAATCTGATACTTAACCCAGCCCTCAAAGTCTGCGCTTTTCTCCAGGAAACTCCCGCCATGTCACGATCGCCTGCCCCGCGGACAGTTGCGCTCGGTTTACTTGCCCTCGCTTCGACTCTGGCACTGACCATGTCGGCCACGGCCCAGAACTCGCTGCCGCCGGGTTACGTCCCGTATCAAGCGCCGCCCCGGCGGCCCGCCGCGCCGCGCTCGGCCGGCATTCCGCAGCCGCCGCGACGTTTGGCGACGCCCCGCACCCCCGACGTGGAAGTCTCGCCAGCGCGGCCGATCGATCCGGGCCCGTTCACCCAGCCAGTCGTCGTCGAGACGCCGCCGGTCGATCTGGGGGCCACGGTCAACGATGGCGGACCCGCGCTCGCGCCGCAAACTCAAACCGCGCCCAGCCAACCACAAGACTCCGGCACGGGCCGCCCTGGCCCCAAGCAACTCGACGGCTTGCAAACCCCGTCGGTCACCATCGAAAAACATTCCCCCAAGGAAGTCCAAGTCGGCCAGCCCGCCAAAAGTGAAATCGTCGTCCGCAACGCCGGCCAGGCGACCGCCTATGACGTGTCGGTGCGTGACGATGTACCGCAAGGCGCGCGCCTGATCGGCTCGAAGCCGACGCCGCAGACTGGCCCCGAAGGTGAGTTGGTCTGGACGATTGGCGCGCTGCGCGCCAACGAAACGGCCAAGATCGAAATCGAATGGATGCCGCTGGGCGAAGGTGAACTGGGCAGCGTGGCCACGTTGCAATTCTCGGCCATGGCCTCGTCGCGCAGCCGCGTGACGCGACCCGAGCTGACCATCGACGTCTCGGCGCCGAGCGAAGCCCTGCAAGGCGAAACGATCCCTTATCGGATCAAGCTGACCAACACCGGCACCGGCGCGGCCAATGGCGTGGTGCTGGTCGATCACGTGCCGGCCAACCTGGAACACCCGGCGGGCGTCGATCTGGAGCAAGACATTGGCGCGCTGCGTCCCGGCGAAAGCCGGACGATCGACCTGGTCATGCGGGCGCGCGCGGCCGGCGAAGGGGTAAACGTCGTGGCGGCGCACGCCCAGGGTGGCTTGAAAGTTGATAAGCAGATGCCGATTCGCGTCCTCGCGCCGGCGCTAGCGGTGGGACTGGAAGGCTCGCGCCGCCGGTTCCTCGAGCGCCAGGCGACCTACACAGTAAACATCGCCAATCCCGGCACCGCGCCGGCCAAGCAAGTCGAGCTGGTGGCGTACTTGCCGCCGGGAGTCGAGTTCCTGCAGGCCAATCACCAGGGGCGCTTCAACCAGGCGTCGCGCAGCGTTCACTGGCTGCTCGAAGAGCTGCCGGCTGGTCAGCAGGGTGACGTGACCATGACCGTATTGCCGCGCGAACAGGGGGCCCTGCCCTTGCGGATTGCCGCGGCGGCCGAGCGCGGGCTGTCGACCGAGCGCCAGGAGACGATCCAGGTCGAGGGCGTGGCGGCGCTGTTGTTCGAAGTGGCCGATCAGGCCGACCCGGTGGAAGTCGGCGGCGAGACGGTCTACCTGATCCGAGTCGTGAACCAGGGCTCGAAGGATTCGATGAATGTCCAGGTTGTGGCCTTGCTGCCCAGCGATATGAAGCTGTTGTCGGTCGAAGCGCCGACGCGCTATGACGCCACGAACGGCGTCCGATTCCAGCCGATTCCGCGCCTGGCCCCCAAGGCCGAAGCGACGTTCCAATTGCGCGTGCAAGCCGGCGCGCCGGGCGATCACCGCCTGAGAGTGCAAGTGACCAGCGACGAGATTCACTCGCCAATCACCAAGGAAGAAAGCACTCGCGTCATCGGCGAGTAGCCAACGACTTGCAGGATTCTATTACAGCAGTTCGCACATGCTCGTCGCCTGGGTGGCACGTCCCAAGCGCAGCGCAGGGCGTGGTGAATCGCCAATGCGATTGCGGGGCTAATACATGCTTCCCCACGCCCGAAGGACGGGCGTGCCACCCCGACGCTTGGGCACCCTAGGGATTCTCGCTACGGCGAAAGCTGATGTGCCGCCGCCAGTGCTCGTTGTCGAGCTGCGGGAAGTCGACGCGCAAATGCACGCCACGGCTTTCTTCGCGTTCGAGCGCGGCCGCGATCATTAACCGCGCCACGCAGAGCATGTTCTGCAACTGCCAGCCAGCAGGGTTGTTGAACTGTCGCTGCAGCGCGTAACTGCACCAATGTTCGATCGAATCGCGGGCTTCGAGCAACCCGGCTCGTTCGCGACGGACGCCGGCGTTGCGCCACATCAGCGCCGTGAGCGAATTGCGAATATCGGCCGGGTCCAACGGCTCTTGCGGCGAGCGAACCGGCGGGTTTTCGAGCGACAACGCCCGGTAATCGTCGGGCCATTGCTGCGCGGCCAGTTGCGCCCCTTCGCCGGCGTGCGCGCCGAAGACCAGCCCTTCGAGCAAGCTATTGCTGGCCAGACGGTTCGCTCCGTGCAGGCCGCTGCAACTCACTTCGCCCGCCGCCCACAGGCCCGGAATCGTCGTGCGACCGTGGCTGTCGACGGTCACGCCGCCGATCATGTAATGGGCGCCGGGGCGAACCGGAATCCGGTCGCGCGCGATGTCGATGCCAAACTCGGCGCAGACCGCCGCAATGCCCGGGAAGCGCGCTCGGACTTTCTCCGCTTCGAGGTGGGACATGTCGAGATAGACGTTGGGGTGGCGGGTCCGCTCCATTTGCGTGACGATCGCCTGGCTGACAATGTCGCGCGGCGCCAACTCGCCGCGGGGGTCGAAGTCGGCCATGAACCGGCGGCCGGTTCGATCGATCAGGTGCGCGCCCGCGCCACGCATGGCCTCGGTAATCAGGTTGCGGCTGCTGCCGGCGATGTAGAGGACCGTGGGGTGGAACTGCATGAACTCCATGTCGCGCAGCTCGGCCCCGGCGCGATAGGCGATGGCCAGCCCGTCCCCCGTGGCGACCGCGGGGTTGGTCGTCTCGCGATAGATCTGTCCCGCGCCGCCGGTGGCCAGAATGGTCTGCTTGGCCCAGACCAAGGTCTTGCCGTGCGCCGGGTTCCAGACCAGCGCGCCGCGGCAGACCCCTTCGTGAACCAGCAGATCGAGCGTGAACGTCTGCTGCCAGGTGTCGAGCTGCGGCAAGGCGCGGGCGCTTTCGATCACGGCCCGCATCACTTCCTTGCCAGTCGAGTCCCCCAAGGCGTGGACGATGCGGTCGTGGCTGTGTCCCCCTTCGCGGCCGAGCGCGAGTCCGCCGGCCTCTTCGTCGAAGTGCGCGCCCCAGTTGATCAGTTCGCGAATCCTTCCCGGGGCCTCGCGGACGACCAGCTCGACGATCTCGCGATCGCACAAGTCGCCGCCGGCCGCCAACGTGTCGGCCACGTGGTTCTCGAAGCGGTCCTCGGGGTCGATCACCCCGGCGATGCCCCCCTGGGCATAGTTGCTGTTCGATTGCAGCAAGTCGTCCTTGGTGACGACCAGGACGTTCATTCGCCGGTCAATCGCCAAGGCGGCCCGCAGTCCGGCCAGCCCGCCCCCCAGGATCAGCACGTCGGTGAAATGGTGCGGAACGCGCTTGGGGTGAAACGGCGTCAGGTAACGGGGAACCCACACGGCAAGTGCTTCTGTAAGGGCTGAAGACGATATTCGTCGGTTGGCAACACTGAAGAGCCGTCATGGCTCGTCGCTCAATGTTCACCACACCGCTGGGGTGCCATGCTCAAGCCCCTCAGGCTTGAGCATGCGAAGCGTGTACCGACATGCTCAAGGCTTAAGGCCTTGAGCATGGCACCCGTTCGCAATGGAACATGGGAACTCGGGGCTCCGAGCAATCTCACTGCCCCACCATAACATGCCAACGCGCGCGCAGCAAAAAGGCGTCGGCCGCCGCGGCTTGCAGGGAGCCGCTGGCGACCGACGCCGTAGTTCGCTCGGTCAGTGCGAGCCGCCGGCGAGGTTATTGCCCACGCTGCTGGGCGGCCTTGGCCCCCAGGCCGATGGCCCGGAGCACGCCTTCCTGCAGCTCGTAACGGACCCGCTGGCCGTTCGGCACATAGTCAACCGTGAGGTTGATCTTATCCTTGCCGAACTCGTCAAGCTCCTTGGCGATCTGCGCCAACTGCTTGTTGTCTTCATCCTGATCGGCGAGGTAATCGAGGATCGGGGTCAGAGCGACCGTGACTTGCGCCGGCAGCTTGGGCGAAGGGGCCGAAGCCGAACCGTCGATCACTTTCTTGATGGCGTCCGAGCCGTCTTCGCCCAACGCGAAGTAGACCGCGTTGTCGCTGACGCCGACGACGATGTTGATTTCGTCGCCGAGCAACTCCTCGATTTGTTCAGCCGTGTCGTCGTCGTCCGACTCGGGCCAGGGGGCGTCGAGCGTGTGAAACTTGATCCCCTTGTATTCCTCGTCATCAAGGCTGATCTCGACATCGTCGCCGAGCTTGCCTTTCTTCTTGGCCCGAGCCACGGCCTTGCGAATGGCCTTGTCCAGCCGGTTGCCCTCGGCCACGGCGCCGCCGGCAACGATCGTGAACGGACCTTCGCCGGTGATGACAAAGCCGCCGTTGGCCAACCCCTTTTCCGCCGTGGCCTTGGCCACCGCGATCAATTCGCCGACCAGTTCCTTGACGTCCGGCTTTTCTTCATCGCTCAGCTCGTCCGAAGCGTCGATCGATTGCTCGGCGCTTTGGCGGAGCGATTCAAACGTGGCGGCCGACTGCTTGCGCGATTCTTCCGACGAGACCGCGTTCCAGTGACCGTTGGCCAGGACGTCGGAGGTGAGGAAGCCAGCGAACTTGCTGGCGCCGGTGTTCGGCTGGGCCGCCAGTTCCTTGGCCAGCGACGAGCCGGACACAGCCGTTAACACCAAATCGATCGTGGCGTTTTTCTTCTCAGGGCTGAGCGAGTACCCAACCGTGACCTGCTCCAACTCGTTCGCCACTCGATCGAGCTGCGCCATCTGCTCTTCGGCCAGCTTGCCGCGAGCCTTGAACTGCTCGTCGCTTTCGTCGTCACCCTTCTTCAGACCTTGCTGCAGGCCGAGCTTGATCTGATCCATGAACATCTGCCGCAACTGCGGCGGCACATTCTGGACATTGGCCTGCACGGCCAGATCGTACTCCTTGGGCAGATTGCCCAGCCAGGCCATCGGATCTTCGGGCACCTTGTTCAGGTCGTCCGAGTTCGAGGCCACGAACACCAGCTTCCCCTTCGGCTTCAAGAAGATGGGCATGCCGTTGACCGTGACGCTTTTCACGCCGTCGCCGACGTCTTGCGGCTGGCCGACCATCCCGACCAACGCGCCGAGCAACTTGTCCAAGTTGGTGACCGGCAGGAAGCCGAACTGCGGAAAGCCCCCTTCTTCGGCCGTCAGGACATAGCCCCAAGGCTTGGTCTTATCGAGCCCTTGCAGCCCCTGCATCTGGGTGAACATGGCGACAATGCCATCGAGGCTTTGCACTAACTCGGGATAGTCCGCGGACTTTCCCAGAAAATCGACGTCGCCGCGCAGGGCTTCATAGCCCGCGAACGAGACGACGACGAGCGGCTTTTGCTCGGCCCGAGCGACGACACTCGACGCCAGCAGCAAGGCGATCGACAAGCAACCGGTGACAAAGGTTTTCAGCTGACGCATGGTGTTCAGAGTCCGCTCGATGTTCAAAGTTTGCCCAGTTTTGAAAGTACTCTGTTGAAGCACAACTCGCTCCTCATAGGTGACGATAGGATCAAGCGCGGCATGAACCGGCAATGGTTCGACGAGCACACGCGCCGCGCGCATCAAACTTATCTAGCGCTGGCTGGGCCAACGGCCCGACCAGCGCCCAAACGGGGGATAAAAGCCCGCACAACTTACCGCGCCGCCCCCGAGAGTTCCAGGAAAATACCCGCTGTCGACGCGGCGCGTTTCAAGAAAATGGGGCCGATTGCCGGCCGTTAATGGAGCGTGAACATTGGACGGCCGATCCAAACTGTCGACAGCTCCGTTCGTGGGAAAGAAACGAAGTCGTTACCCGCGCTTGTGTCACGGAGCGCCGATCAATGCGCGCAGCAACGCGCTAGCAGCTTTCGATTGGTTTGCCGAGACGTGGCGAATCCAAGATGCGTCAAGCGCAAGAGCGAGCCAGCGGTTTAACGCTCGCGGAAGGTGATCCGCCCCTTGGTCAGGTCATAGGGGGAGAGTTCGACCCGGACCTTGTCGCCAGGGACAATGCGGATGAAGTTGCGGCGCATGCGGCCGGCAACGTGGGCGATCACTTCGTGACCCCCTTCGATGGTGACCCGAAAGCGCGTGTTCGCCAGCGCTTGGGTGACCGTACCTTCGACTTCTAACGCTTCTTCTTTTTCGGGCACAAACAACTCCAGCGGACAGCACGATAGCTAAGGAAGGATCGAGGCTCGCCCCTTCGGGCAACTCAGCAAACTTACGTTACGGGACCGACTGCCGTGGACCGTTGGACCGCAGCAAGTCGGGACGCAACGAGGAGCCGCGACGATAACGCCTGCTTATCATAACATTTACGTCAGAGCGGTCTAGCCAGTCCGACGGCCCGATTTGCCCTCAATGGCAGGTTTTTAGGGGAAATGTCAGGTCTCGCATGACGCGGCACGCCCCGGCGGCGCACGGAGCGTTTCCAGCCACAGCGGAAAACCGGGCAATTGGCAGGCGAGACGCCATAGGGCCACTTCGCTTATGGCTTGGTGACCGTCAGATTGCGATAGGCCACCGGGCCGTGGTCCCCTTGGATCACCAACGGGCCGAGAGGGGCCTCGGCGGGAACCTTCGCGCCGCGAGTCGGGCCGTTCATCTCGACGTTTTCGTGAATGACCTGGCCGTTGTGAACCACCTTGAGGAACCTCGCGTTTTCCGTTTTCTTGCCCGCGGCGTCGAACCGCGGTGCCCGGAAGGTAATGTCAAAGGTCTGCCATTCGCCCGGCGCCTTGCAGGCGTTCACCTTCGCCGCGTGCCCTTCATAGCCTTCCTTCCCCTTGCCGCGGGCGGGATCCCAGCGTTCGTAGATGGCCCCACAGTCATGCACGCCGATGACGTCCTTGCCATAGCTGTCGAACACCTGCACTTCGTAGTTCCCTTGCAGGTAGATGCCGCTGTTCGAGCCCTGGGGGACGTTGAACTCGACGTGGATGATGGCATCACCGTGCTCGGCGTCGCTGGTCAGGTTCACCGTCTTGCCAGCCGGACTGTTGAGCATCACGCCGGTGCCCGGCTTCACCACAAAGCCTTTCGGGGCGCTGCTGTCCAGGCTGACGTCGCCGACAACCGACCAGGTTCCCAGCGGTTCCTTCCAGGTGCTGAGATCACGGCCGTTGAAGAAAGAGTTCTCGTCGGCGGCAGCGAGCGCCAAGGCAAGCAACGAAACAGTGGTCAGAAAGGTTTTCATGGCGTGGTGGCTTTTGGGGTTACAGGAGTAAGTGATTGAATTGTCGATGCGGGAACAACTTCGGCGTGCCTTAGCATACGCTGCCGCCGCGCGGTTTTCATCCGATCAGCGGTCGCAGCACGTTGCGGCTGATTCGCAGCGATCGTTTACGAGCTTCAAGGTCGGCGGCGAACGCGCCATCCTCGACCTCAATGCACACGGGTCCACGATAATCCACATCGCTCAAGGCCGAAATCCAGGCCGCCCAGTTCACGTCTCCCAGGCCGGGAATCTTGGGGACACTCCAATGCGGTCGGACGTCGGTCGCCCACGCGCCCAAATCATTGAGCCGGCCACGGTCGATTTTCATATCCTTGGCGTGGGCGTGGAACAGTCGGTCGCGGAATTCGTAGATCGGCCCGACATAGTCCATCATCTGCAGCACCAGGTGCGAGGGGTCGTAGTTCAAGCCCAGGTGCGGCGACGGAATCGCCTCGAACATCCTCCGCCAGATGGCCGGAGATCTGGCCAGATTCTTCCCGCCGGGCCATTCGTCGGCGGAGAACAACATGGGGCAGTTCTCGATGCCGATGAACACGCCGGCGGCTTCGGCCCATTGAATCACGTCGGGCCACACTTCGCGGAACCGGGCAAAGTTGGCCTCGACGCTCTGCCGATGGTCGTTGCCGATAAACGTGTTGACGTTCTTCAACCCCAAACGCGGGGCGGCGGCAATCACCTTGCGCAGATGTTCGAGCGCCGCGGCCGCTTCGGCCGGATCGGCCGCCAGCGGGTTGGGATAGTAACCCAACGCCGAGATGCCGACCTTGTACTTGTCGCATAACCCGCCGATGTCGTCGACGCGCGCCGGCGAAAGCTGATTCACGTCGATGTGCGTCACGCCGGCGTACTTGCGCTCGGCCTTGCCCACCGGCCAGCACATCACCTCGACGCAGTCAAAGCCTTCGTCGGCCGCGAAGCGCAGCACTTCTTCAAAACTCAACTCCGCTAAGATCGCGGTTACAAAGCCAAGTTGCATGTCATCGCTCGATGAAAGGGTTTGAGGTTGGACGACGGGCACACCCACAAGCTGTGATTCACACACCCTGGAGTCAAGGCGCTTCGTCAATTTTTGACGCTGTTCCGATACCACGCCGGCGTGCCGAACCAGCGGTCCATCTCGGCGGCCGCCTCGGCCACGACCGACGCGGGCTCGGGGATGGCGCCACGATCGCCGCTTTCGACAATCCAGGCGTCGAGCGCCGGCCGCAGTCGCGCCAGGGCCTGCTGATGTTCCGGCCGTGACGACGACAGCAAGTTATGCACCTCGTGGGGATCTTGCTGTGTGTCGTACAACTCTTCACAGGGGCCGGTTCGCTGCATCAGTTCCAAGGGAAAGCCCTGCAACTGACCGTGGGCGTGCAGCTCACGCATCACACCCATGATGGGGAAGCATTTTTCCTTGTAGCGATTCAAGGAAGCGAACGTGGGGCCGGTTGAAAACGTGCGAAGGTAGTGATACCGCCCGTCATGCACCGAGCGGATGCGCTGCGACGTTTCGTCGATCCGGTCGCGCGCCGCAAACGCGAACGGGCGCGGCGGATCGGCGCGCTCGCCCAAGAAAACGCGGCCTTGCATTGCCGCCGGGCGTTCGATGCCAGCCACGGCAATGGTGGTGGCCGTCACGTCGATCAAGCTGACGATGCGTTCGTCCACCGTGCCGGGGCGAAACTGCGGCGGCGCGGCAACCTTCTTCGGCCAGCGGATGATCAGCGGCACGCGCAGCCCGCTGTCATAGCACCAGTGAATGCCGCGCGGCTCCAAGCGACCGTTGTCACCCATGAAGATGACAATCGTGTCGTCTTCAAGCCCGTCGGCCTTCAGTTGCGACAATACCTTGCCAAACCGGGCGTCCATGCCCGAGACCGAGTTCAAGTAGCGCGCCCACTCTTCGCGCACGACTCTATGATCGGGGTAATACGGCGGCGGCGTGACCTCGTCAGGCTTGGCGTAGAGCACATGTTCGCGCTCGCCGACCCATTCGACGCGCTCTTTCGCGGCGCTCTGGCGGTCGTAGATGTCGTATTCCGATTCTTCGGCGTTCACTACGGCAAAGAACGGCTGGCGCGACTTCAGCGTCTCCCACTCGTCGGAGCGATCGTTGTAGATCGGGCCTTCGTTGACGTAGTTCAAGTCGAGCTTGCCGGTCCCGACGCGCTGCCCACCGGCGGTCTTGATGTTGGCCGTGAAGTAGCCGACATCGCGCAACCGCTGGGTGATCGGTCGCACGCCGGCCGGCAAGCAGAAGTCGTCGTGGCGATGAGACCGCATGGCGTGTGCGTCGATGGTCGTCTGGTACATTCCGGTAAAGAAGGCGGAACGGCTGGGAGCGCACGCCGGGTTCGTGGCAAACGCGCGCGTGAATCGCACCCCTTCGGTGGCCAAGCGATCGAGATTCGGCGTGTGAACGTGCCCAGCCCCATAGCAGCCCAGGTCATGGCTGAGGTTTTCACCGACCAGCCACAAGATGTTGGGCTGCTTCGCCATCACCGTCGTCGCCACGCCGACCACGACGAGCGTCATCAACAACCGAGAGATCGCTGACTCTAGAAAACGCTTCATGCCGATGCCATGCGGTGGGTGAGTAAGAAAGGCGTGGGACTATTGGACAACAGGCTTAATCAAGCGTGCAGATGGAAAGCATCATTGGGGCAGCGTAGTGATGCAAAAAGTAAACACCGAGGATTTGCCACGCTTTCTCAGGAACGACTGGAAGTCCCAACCCTATTGAGACTTAGCTGCGAATCAACTGAACTCGCACTCACCGGGCACGAAATGTGTTCTTTCTCCCTGATGTTCACGCAGCGTCTCAACTTCGCAGGGAGAGATGGCTTCATGTGTACCGTTTCCGGATCGTCGCTGCCGACGATCCACCCAGACCTGGTCGTCAAGCCGTTCAGTGCCAATGGCGAATACGTCGTCAAGCACCGCCGGCTGGGCACGTACCACCGGCTGGGCGAGTTCGAATACTTTCTGTTGCTGCAACTCGACGGCAACAAGTCGGGCCGCGAAGTTCGCGCGGCCTTTGCCCAGCAGTTCGCCGAACCGCTGTCGCGCGAAGAGCTGAACGACTTCATCACGCTGGTCGGCAAGCAGGGCCTGCTGGCCAATTCACAGGCTGAGGCCACCCCGGCGAATGCTGGCGACGATGACGAAGACGTCACCACGCCGACGGGCAAGAAGAGCCAGCACATTCTGAACTTCCGGTACAGCGTCTTCGATCCCGACACGCTGTTCAACTGGCTGGAACCGCAGGTGCGGTTCGTCTGGACACGCGGCTTCTTGCTGCTGAGCCTGGTGACGATCGGGCTGGCCGGCATGGTCGCCTGGCAAAACCATACGCAACTCACGGCCGACCTAACGCGCAATCTGCGGTGGGAAACGGCTGTGATGATCTGGTTAACGATCGTCGCGGTCACGCTGCTGCACGAGTTTGCTCACGGCCTGACCTGCAAGCACTACGGCGGCGAAGTCCACGAACTGGGCGTGCTGGTGATGTTCTTCACGCCTTGCTTTTACTGCAATGTTTCGGACGCCTGGATCATTCCCGAACGCTGGAAGCGGTTGCTGATCACCGCGGCCGGCGCTTACTTGGACCTGTGCTTGTGGGCGGTCGGCGTGTTCGTCTGGCGGGTGACGTTGCCCGGCAGCCCGGTGAACTTTCTGGCCTGGGTGATCATCACCGTCTGCGGCACGCGGACGCTGTTCAACTTCAATCCGCTGATGAAGCTCGACGGTTACTACCTGTTGAGCGACTGGTGCCAGGTTCCGAACTTGCGGAAGCAGGCTCGCGAGTACCGCACCGCCTGGCTGCGTTGGTTCCTGTGGGGCGCCCAGCGCCCCGCCGCCGTGGCCTCCGGCCGGCTGCTGTTGATCTACGGGCTCATCACCTGGACCTTCTCGGTGGTGTTCCTCGACGCGATGTTGCTCGGCTTGTTCAAGTTCCTGGGGGCTCGTTGGGGATGGGTCGGCATCCTCGGAGCATCCTGGTTGGCATATATGGTGTTGACACGACTGTTTCGCGGACTCTTTGCAGGTGAGGTGATCAAAATGTTGAAGAATCGCAAGCTTCGTACGGCGACCTGGGGCGTTGGTCTGGCGGCCGTGGCCGCGGCCATGATTGGTCTGAGCTTTGAAAACCGCAGCTCGGGCAATTTTCAGGTGCGGCCAGCTCAGCGTGTGGAAGTGCGGGCCATGGTGGCTGGCTTCCTGCGTGAAGTGAACTGTGAGGAGGGAGACAAGATCAACGCCGGCGCCACGCTGGTCCGCCTCGAGATTCCCGACCTGGAAAGCCAGATCACCCAGAAGTACGCCCAGATCACCGAATCACAGGCAAATCTCAAGAAGCTGCTGGCTGGCCCGCGCAAGGAGGAAGTTCGCGAAGCCCGCTTGAAGGTTGAACGCGTCAAGGCCTGGCGCGATCTGGCCGAGCAGGATCTGCATCGCGCCAAGCTGAGCTTGAACGAAGAACTCGTTCGCCTGGAAGGCCAGATTGCCCAGTTCCAGGCCGAGCACAGCTACTCGCTGCAGTCCCTGGCCCAAGCCAAGATGCTGTACGAACGTGGTGCGATGGCCGGTCAGCAGTATCTGGCCGAGAAGAAGAAGGCGGACATCGCCCAGTTGCAACTCGACCAGGTTCGTGCCCAGAAGCGCGCTCGCGAAGCGGTGGGCACCACCGACTCGGGCGCCGCGTTGGCCGGTCGCACCAAGGAATTGGCCGACACTGAAATGGCGCTCAAGCTGCTGGAAGTCGGCACCCGTCCGGAAGAAATCGACGCCGAGAAGGCTCGTCTGGCTCGCCTGGAAGAAGAGCTGAAGTTCTTGACCGACACCCGCGCCAAGCTGGCGGTCAACAGCCCGATCAAGGGCCTGATCACCACGGCTCGCATGAAGGAAAAGATCGGCCAGTACCTGGAGAAAGGCGCCTTGATCTGCGTGGTCGAAGACTCGACCGGCCTCGAAGCCGAAATTGCCCTGGCTGAGCAGGACGTGACCGGCGTCGAGCCGGGCCAGGATGTCGAACTCAAGGCTCGCGCCCTGCCGTTCCGCACCTTCCTGGCCACGGTCGAACGGGTTGCCCCGCGTGCCAACACGGTCGAAGGGGCTCCGCAAGGGACGATCACCGTCTACTGTCGCCTGCACCACGGTGACGAAGACTTGCTGGCTGGCATGACGGGCATGGGCCGCATCTTCCGCGGCAAGGAATCGCTCGGCAACATCGCTTGCGAGCGGGCCGTCCGTTACTTCCGCACCGAGTTCTGGTGGTAAACGTCCGCCGCACAGTCGTCCGCGAAAGCGAGCAGCCCCAGGGTTTCACCTCCCCTGGGGCTGCTTCGTTGTTGTGGCAAATGACACTGACGAATGCTGCCTACCGCGCACGAGCCGGCTTAGCGCTACCTCAGATAACTATGCCCGTCAGTTGGGCCGCGTGGCGCAATGGCCGCCGGCTCGTCATAGTTCGTCGGCATCCCGCGCAGACCGTTGATCCGCGCGCCGCTGGGCCGGACGGCTGGGGATGTTTCCGGGCTGTCGGCGGGCTCACTCGGCTCGATTGATCGCAGCCCGTGGATGCGGTTGCCGCTCACGTTCGCTGGCGCAGCAGGAGTGGCCAGCGGGCGGCTGATCACGTCACCGGCCAGCGAAGCCGTTCGTAGGCCATTCACACGCGGGCCGCGGGCCGTCGCTGGCCCCAACGGCGATGCGTCGATTGACGAGGCGAATGGCGCTGGCTCGGCCGCGGCGCGCAGTCCGTTAACGCGGGGGCCTTGGTTGCTGGTGGACGCTGGCGGAGGCGCACTCACCGGCTCGGTTTCGATGGGTGCATAGAGCCCATTGACGCGAGGACCATTTGCGGCTGGTGGCGCGACTGGCGCGGGGAGAACTGGCTCGGGAAGTGTCTGTTGTGTCGGCGGACGCAGACCATTGATCTGAGGCACGCTGTTGGCGTCGGGGGCGACGTTCACCGGTGCGGGCGGTTCTATATTACCGAAGTCCGTCGGGTTGCGCAGCCCGTGAATGCGTGGCGCATTCGGATTGGCTACAGCTTCGGGTAAGACTGGCAGCGAGTCTAAGCCCTCGTTTAAGTCAGGCGGCCGGCGAAGGCCATTTACCGTCAGCCCGGGTTCCTTCTGGGCAGGTGTCGGCGCGGCTGGAGTCGTTGTCGACGCTTGAGTGGCGCCAGCCCCCACGTCGCCAGGCGGCAGGTCGTAACCTTGCGTCGTCGGCCCGGGCATGGCGTTCGGTGGAATCGGAATCCGCGTCGAGGGCTTGGCCGGGATGTCGGTGTAATAGGGTCCGACCGGCAGGCCAAACTTGTAGACGTCGGCCGCCAGCAAGGCCGCCTGACGTGGCGAGAGCTCGGCGTCCCCTTCCAACGCGATGTTGAACGACATGGCCAAGGTTCCCATCGCTTCGTCGAGCCGGACAAGCTGCGTGTTGTATTGAGCGAGCAAGGTGGCCGCGTCCGTGGCGGCGGTGTACTGCGATTGCATGGCCGCCAGATAGTTGTTCAACATCAGCGCCAACAAGTCCTGTCCATCGACGGCCGGTGGCGGGTTCTGGAAGCGGAACCGCTCGTTCTCCAGCCAGACGGTGTTCTCGCGCCAGCGGGCCTCGGCTTCCTGGTATTGCCGGTACGAGAACTCCATCTGCCGGATGATGTCTCCCAGGCTGTGTGCCGCGGAGTGGACGGCCTGCCGCATCATGGCCCGCTCGCGCGCGAGCATGATCTCGGCGTTCTGCACGCCAGCCGTGGCGGCCCGGCGTCCAAGCGGCACGTTCAGCAAGATGCCGGTCTGGTAATCGGCGAACTGGCTGGAAAAAACCTGGTCAATGGCTTGGCCCTGCGTTGCGCCAATGCCGTTCATCCGGTACAAGCCCGTCGCGTCGAGTTGCGGCAGGTAAGCGTTCTTGGCGACGAGCAATTGCAGCTCGCGGGTGCGAATGTTCAGCCGCTGGCGAATCAAGTCAGGACGATAGGCCAGCGCGTTGGCTACCACGGTGCGCGAGTCAATGGTGATCGGCGCCTTCACCGGCGCGGCCGTTGGCACAAAGTACCGGCCGTCGCGGGGCGGCAGGCCAATCAGGTTGCGCAACCGCAATTCACGCTCATAGACCGTCGACTGGGCCAGCAAACGCTGCTGGCGGACATTGTGCAAATTGGCCCGCGCGCGGGCCACGTTCGCCACGATACTCCGTTCGGCTTTGAGTCGCTCCTCTTCAAGGTGGACGACTTCTTCCATCAGTGGCACGATCTCATCGAGCGTCTGCAAGGCGACGTGGGCCGCCTGCAAGCTCCAATAGGCTTCACAGACGCTGCGGATCGACGCCAACAAGTTGGCCTTGAAGTCCCATTTCGATTGATCGGCCTGAAGTTGGGCGATGCGGATCGGCGCCTTGTTCACGTTGGTGCCAAAGCCGCGCAACAACGGCTGGCGAAAGGCATATTCGACGTTGGCCGTGTTCAACGGGTTCAAAAAGCTGCCCACACCGTTGGGGTAGTACTGGTAGCCGACCGGCGGGTTGTACGCAATGCTCGCCTGGCCGCCGGTGACCAGCGGCTTGACCAGCGCCGAAGTGACCCCCGCCGTGTTGTAGCGGGTCGCTTCCGGAATGCCAGGACCGAAGAACTCGCCGCTTGGTTGGTTGATCCGACTGTAGTAGGCCGCTGAGGTCAGGTACGGGTCGAACGCTGCCAAGGCGGCCCGGGCGTTGGCCTCGGCCGATTGCGGATCGTACGAGCTGGTCGAGCCAGCCGTGACGCTGGTCGAATTGAGCACGCGGACGATGTCCGAATTGGCCATCGAAGTTCGCAACACATCGTCGAGCGAGACCTGCCAGGCCTCAAAGGCGTCGGGACGTCCCACTTGTAATGTCGGCGGCGTATCGCTCGGCAGCGTTGGCGGAGGCTGCGCGGGGTCGGCCGGCGGCGGGCCGTTGTAGACCTGCGGAAGCTGCACCGGCCCCAAGGCGTTTTCAAAGTGCGTTTGCGCCGCGCGATAGTTATCGCCAACCGAGACGAGTTTGCGCGTCTGGTTTGCACAGCCCGTGAACAGGGCTAATGGCAGGGCGATGATAGCAACGCGTAAGGTGCGCATGGCGATCCGCTGAGGATGGACAATCGTCCCGGTTTATCGGCCACCGCAAGAGGGGATCGACTGTGAAACTTTGACGATTGCGCCAAGTTTGCCGAGGCAGCATCGCTAGCAAGCCCGCACGCTTTGCTCGGTTCACCAGTTGCTATTAGCGGCGTGACAAGCGGCTCGACAG